>CBFGOU010000217.1:0-7562 GCA_965650445.1 uncultured Oxalobacteraceae bacterium
GCTCGACCGGCAGGAAGTCCACCCCCAGATCCAGGCTGGCGGTGCAGATCACCGCCTTGAGCGCGCCCTTCTTCAAGCCCAGCTCGACCCACTCGCGCACTTCGCGGTCGAGCGAACCGTGGTGCAGCGCGATCACGCCGGCCCAGTCGGGGCGCGCCTCGATGATGTTCTGGTACCACAGCTCGGACTGCGAACGCGTGTTGGTAAACACCAGCGTGGCCTTGAAGCGCTCGATCTCGTCGATCACCGGCTGCAGCATGGCGATGCCCAGGTGGCCGCCCCACGGAAAGCGCGACACGTTGGCGGGAATCAGCGAGTCGACCAGAATCTGCTTGCGCAAGTCGCCTTCGACCAGCACCCCGGGCGCGCCGCCCAGCAAAACGTCGCGCGCCTGCTCCAGGTTGCCCATGGTGGCCGACAGCCCCCACACCAGCAGCGCCGGGTTCCAATGGCGCAGGCGCGCCAGCGCCAGCTGCACCTGCACCCCGCGCTTGCTGCCCATCAGTTCATGCCACTCGTCGATGATGATCATGTCGAGCGCGGCGAACTGCGCCTGCGCGGCCGCGTGGCTCAGCAGCAGCGACAGGCTTTCCGGCGTGGTGATCAGCGCGGAGGGCAAAGCGCGCGACTGGCGCGCGCGTTCGGCCGAACTGGTGTCGCCGGTACGCGCGCCAACCGTCCATCCCGGCGCCAGCGCGGCGCCCGACTCCTCCAGCGAGCGCTGGGTATCGGCCGCCAGCGCGCGCATCGGCGTAATCCACAGCACCCGCAGGCCGGCGCCCTTGCGCCCCGCCCCGCGCTGCAAGGCCGCCAGCCACACCGCGTAAGTCTTGCCGGCCCCGGTGTTCGCATGCAGCAGCCCCGATTGACCGGCCAGCGCGGCCTTCCATACCGCCCTCTGAAACGGGAACACCTTCCAGCCGCGCGCGGCGAACCAGTCGTCGACCAGCTGCGCGATGGCGCTCTTGCTCATGCGCCGGCCGCGGCCAGCAGGCCCTTGAGGGTATCGAGCGTATCGGCGTCCTCGACGCGCTTGTCCTCGCGCCTGCGCAGAATGCGGGGAAAGCGCACCGCAATGCCGGCCTTGTGGCGGCTCGATACCGCGATACCCTCGAAACCGATCTCGAACACCATGGTGGGCTTGAGCGAGCGCACCGGGCCGAATTTTTCGACCGTGGTCTTGCGGATGATGCTATCCACCACGGCGATCTCGGCGTCCGTCAGGCCGGAATAGGCTTTGGCAAAAGGCACCAGCCGCCGTTCGCCCGCCGCGTCGGTATCCCACACCG
This sequence comes from uncultured Oxalobacteraceae bacterium, assembly GCA_965650445.1. Classification (GTDB taxonomy): domain Bacteria; phylum Pseudomonadota; class Gammaproteobacteria; order Burkholderiales; family Burkholderiaceae_D; genus Telluria_A. Next base: position 1,290 of record CBFGOU010000217.1, read on the forward strand.
CGAAGGTATAGTCGGTGTACAGCGAGGCACGCCGGCCCGATCCGGGCTGCGCGTACAGCATCACCGCGTCGACACTGTACGGATCGATCTTCCACTTCCACCATGTGCCGGCATTCTTGGTGCGGCCCACACCGTACCGGGCGTCGCGCGCCTTGAGCATCATGCCCTCGACGCCGCGCGCACGCGACTGGCCACGCATCTCGGCCAGCTCGCGCCAGCTGGCCGCCCGCACCAGCGGCGACAGGCGCAGCTGCGGCCGCGCCAGCTGCCCGACCAGCGCTTCGAGCAGCGTACGCCGCTCAAGCTGCGGCAGCGCGCGCAGATCGACGCCGTCTTCCTCCAGCAGATCGTAGGCCACCAGCACGGCCGGCAGCGCGGCCAGCAGTTTGGCCGACAGGCTCTTGCGCCCGATGCGCTTCTGCAGGTCGGCAAACGGCGCGGGGGTATCGGCATCGCTCCAGATCAGCACCTCGCCATCGATCACCGTCCCTTCCGGCAGCGGCAGGCCGGCCAGTTCGGGAAAGCGTTCGGTGATCAGGTCCTCGCCGCGCGACCACAGATAAGTCTGGCCGCCGCGCCGCACCAGCTGGGCGCGGATGCCGTCGTACTTCCATTCGACCTGCCAGTGCGCCGGTTCGCCCAGCCCGGCCGGATCGCCCTGCAGCTGGTGCGCCAGAAAAAAGGGATAGGGCTGGCCGCCGCGCAGCCTGTGTTCGTCCTCGCTGTGCCCGGCGATCAGCTGCAGAAAGCCGCTCGCGGTGGGGCGCACGCTGCCGTCGGTCCAGCCCATCAGGCGCTGGGCAATGAGCTTGCTGTCGACCGCCGCGATGGTGGACAAGGCGCGCGTGACCAGCAGGCGCGAGACGCCGACCCGGAAAGCGCCGCCGATCAGTTTGGTGAGCAGGAAGCGTTCGCGCCAGTCGAGCTCATTCCAGAAGCCGAACAGCGCGGTGCGGATGGCCTGCGGATCGGCACCGCGCAAGGGCCCGATGCGCTCCTGCATCCACTCGGCCAGGCCGACATTGCTGTGATGTTCGGCCGGCGGCAGGATGTGTGCGATGGTTTCGGCCATGTCGCCGACCGCGCCGTAGCACTCGTCGAACAGCCATTCGTCGAGCTGGGCGTACTCGATCGCGTACTGGCGCAGCAGCTTGGACGGCACCGCCTGGCGCGGCTTGCCGCCGGCGAGGAAATACACCGCCCACGCCGCATTCTCCGGCGCGGCACTGCTGAAATACTGCTGCAGCGCGTCGAGCTTGCGGTTGGTGGCGGTGGTTTCGTCGAGCTCGGCATAAAGGCGCGCGAATTCACGCATGCACAGCGTCCTTGAATCCCTGGGTTAGGATGCAAGGATAACGCGCCGCGCCTCCAGCGTCGCGCACGCTTGCGCAAGCTCGGCGATGCTGCGCGCCAGCTGCAGCGCCAGCGCGGCGCGCTCGCATTCGATGGCCAGCTGGTCCGGCTCGCTCCGCACCGCCGCTTCCAGCGCCGCCAGGTGGGCCGCGAGCCCATCGGCGCCGATGGTGCCGGCCACTCCGCGCAGGCTGTGGCACAGCTTGGCCGCATCGCTCCAGCGGGACTCGGCCAGCGCCTCGTCCAGCACCTTCGCCTGCGCGCGCGCGTCGCCGGGATAATTGCGCGCCACGCTGAGAAACAGCGATTCGCTGCCGCCCAGGCGTTCCAGCGCACGCGCCGCCCCGCTAGCGATCGGCCCGGCGGCTTTGGGCGGCGCCAGCGGCGCCGGCCGCCCACCCTGGCGATGGCGCGCCACCGCCTCGACCAGCACCTCGATATCGATCGGCTTTTGAATATAGTCGTCCATGCCCTCGGCCAGGCAGGCTTCGCGGTCGCCCGGCATGGCGTTGGCGGTCATGGCGATCACCGGCAGATGGCGCAGCGCGGCGTCGGCGCGGATCGCGCGCGTGGTGGCGTGGCCGTCCATGCCGGGCATCTGCACGTCCATCAGCACCAGGTCGATGCGCGCCACCTGCGCTGCCAGCAGGTCCAGCGCATGCGCGCCGCCCTCGGCCAGCAGCACCTGCGCGCCTTCGGCGCCCAGCAAGGCGTCGGCCACCTGGCGATTGAGATCGTTGTCGTCGACCACCAGCAGGCGCATCCCGGCCAGGCGGGCGCCGCCCGCCGGCGCGGCCGGCGCCCGCCGCTGCGGCGCGTCCACCTGCGGCAGCGCCAGGGTGAACCAGAAACGGCTGCCGGCCCCCTCGATGCTGCTCACCTCCAGCGATGCCCCCATCAGCTGCACCAGGCGCTGGCTGATCGCCAGTCCCAGGCCGGTGCCGCCATAGCGCCGCGAGGTGCTGGCCTCGGCCTGGCTGAAGGCCTCGAAAATGCCGTCCAGCTGCTCGGGGGCGATGCCGATGCCGCTGTCCTGCACGGCAAATTCCACCAGATCGCCGCGCATCGTCATCTCGACCCGCACCTCGCCGCGCGGGGTGAACTTGATGGCGTTGCCGAGCAAATTGAGCAGCACCTGGCGCAGGCGCAGGGGATCGCCCGTCACGCTCGCCGGCAGCTGCGGATCGAGCGTAATGTGCAGCGCCAGCGCCTTGCCGGCGGCCAGCGATTCGCCCAGCGCGGCCAGCTCGCCGGCCAGCCCGCGCAGCGAGAACGGAACGCATTCCAGGGTCATCTTGCCGGTATCGGCCTTGGAAAAATCCAGAATATCGTTCAGCAGCCGCAGCAGCGAGCGCGCCGCCGCATGGGTGTTGTCGGCATAGCCGCGCTGGGTGTCGTTCAAGCCGCTCTGCTGCAGCATGCGCAGCAGGCCGAGGATGGCGTTCATCGGCGTGCGGATCTCGTGACTGACATTGGCCAGGAATTCGGTCTTGGCGCGGCTGCCCGCCTCGGCTTCGTCGCGCGCGGCCGCCAGCGTACGCAGGATCGCCTTGTCCTTGCCGATGTCGGTGGCCACGCCCAGAAAGCCGATCGTCTGGCCGTGGCCATCGCGCAGCGCCGTCACCGCCAGGCTGACCTCGACCTCGTGGCCGTCGCGCCGCACATATGTCCACTCGCGCGTTTCCGACTGGCCGTGGCGGGCGCCCTCGACGAACACGTCGAACCCGCCGACCGGGCGGCCGCACCGGGCCGACAATTCGCGTCCCAGCGCCTCGACCTCGCCGGGCCGGTGAAAGCGTGCCAGATTGGCGTGCCCGACCACCTCGGCGGCGCGGTAGCCGAGCAGGCGCTCGGCGCCGCGGCTGAACAGCTCGACCGTGCCATCCAGGCTGGTGGTGATGATGGCGAAATCGATGGCCGCGTCGACCATGCCCTCGAGCCGGGCCAGTGCGCGCGCCTGGCCGGCCTGGGCGGTTTTCAGCGGGCTGATATCGCTGATGAAGCCGTAAAATCCGCGCACCCTGCCGTCGACGACGTCGGGCACATACGAAAACAGCATGTCGCGCGTAATCCCGTCGTCGAAGCGGGTGGCGTGCTCGAACAGTTCGCGGTTACCGGCCAGCACCGAGCGCAGTTTCGGCTCGAGCTCGGCGAAGCACTCGGCGCCGATCACGTCGCGCATGTGCATGCCCTTGATCTCGGCCGGCGACATGCCGAACCACTTCTGGTACGAGCTGTTGGCGAACACATTGCGCAGCTCGCGGTTCCAGTACACCACCAGCGCCGGCGTATGGTCGATGATGGTTTGCAGGTCGCCGCGCGTGCGCGCCAGTTCGGCGCTCCTTTCCACCAGGCTGTCCATGGAGCGCTCCAGCGCCTCCTGGGCGCTGCGGCGCTCGCTGTTCTCGGCCAGCATCTGGCGGCGCGACTCGTCCAGCTGCGCCGTCATGCGGTCGAAGGTGGCGGCCAGCTGGCCGATTTCATTGTCCTCGGCCAGATTCAGGCGCAGTCCCAGCTCGCCGCGCGCGACCAGCTCCGTCACCGTTTGCAGCGCCGCCACCGGGCGCAGCACCCGGCGCCGGATGATCATGAAGCAGGCCACGATCATGCCCGCCAACAGCAGCACGCTGGCCAGCACCACCCAGCTGGCGCGCTCCTGGGCGTGCTGCAGGCCGAGGCGGTTGTGCTGCAGCAGTTCGGCGGCGTCATCGATCATGTCCTGGCTGGTCAGGAACAGCATGCTGACCGTACTGGCGGTCAGTTCGGCCCCGGCGCTATCGCCGGCCCGCTGGGCGATGGCGGGCACGCCCTCCAGGCGCTGGTACTGGCGCGCCAGGACACCCAGGTTGTCGCGTTCGCGCGCCAGCAGCACGGTTTCGCGCGCGCCCCTATAGTGCTGCCCGGCCAGCGCATGGGCGAAGCTGTCGATGCGCAGGCGCCACTGGGCCGCCGCGCGCGGTTCGCTGTACAAGGCGGTCTCCATGATCAGAAAACGCAGCTGGTTGATGCCCTGGGCCGTCGCCTCCGCCATTTCGCTCTGGCGGGTCTGCTCGCGCACTTCCCACATCGACAGGCCGGTGGCGCCCAGCACCGCCGCCAGGGTCAGCGCGGCCAGCCAGGCCAGCAGGGAACTTTGCCGGGACAGAGTCATGGATGCCTCACTGGATAATCCGAACCGCGGCCGGGCGCACCGCGCGCAACGGGCCCTGGTCGATCAGCTCGAAAAAGTTGGGGATGGCCGAGGACTCGCGCACCAGGCCGGTGCGCTGCGCCCAGCGGCTCTGGTCCGACAGCGCCAGCAGCAGCGACTGGTCGAGCGTGAGATGAAAATCGGACGGATCGAAGGCGCCGGCCAGCGCTTCGGTTTCGATGCCGAGCGCCCGTCCGATGATGGCGCGCGCGGCGACCGGTTCTTGACGGATCATGTCGGTGGCGTCGGCCAGCGCCGCCACCACGCGCCCGACCGCGTCGCGGTGCGCGCTGAGATAGCGCTTGCTCGTCACCAGCAGAAAGCGGTAGACGAAAATGTCTTCGCCATAAATGGTGTGGCCAGCGGTGCCCAGTTCGCGCTGCATGCGCAACAGGTCGGGCTGCCACAGGGTGGCCGCATCGACCCGGCCGCTGCGCAGCGCGTCGGTCAGCACTTCCGGCTTGAGTTCGACAATGTTGACGCTGTGGCGGTCGATCCCCTGCGCCACCAGCAGGGCATCGAGGAAATACTGTGCGTTGGTGCCAGGCACCGTGCCGATGGTCTTGCCGGCCAAATCGGCACCACTGGCAATCCCGCGTCCGCGCCAGCCCAGCACGGCCATGGCCTTGCGCGAGCCGAACAGGCTGGCCACGATCTCCACCTGTTCGCCGCGCAGCGCGGCCACGGTATAGGGCGTATCGCCCACGATGGCCATGTCGGCATGGCCATCGATCACCTTTTCCAGCGCATGCTTGCCAATCCGGAATGATTGCGTGTCCAGCTGCACCCGGTAACGCTCGAACATGCCGTGCGCCTGCCCGACCGGCACCGCGCCCAGGCACAGGTGGATCGGCATGGCCAGGGAAACGCTGACCGGCGCGAAAGCCTCCATGCGCTGGGCGCGCACCAGCCAGGCCGCGCCCAGCAGCGCCAGGGCGCAGCAGGCAATCAGGAAAATGGTGAGGTGGCGCTTCATCGCGGTCCTATCGAGATCGAAAGGCGGATGCGGGGCCTGGTGAAATTAGCATGCCGGCAACATGGTGCGGCTGCGGCCCTCGCGGCCGGCGCAGGGATGGGGCGCGGCTGCCGCTGCCGGAGCAGCTGGACGTAGAACCATCCTATCACGCTGCCGCCGGCCGGCAGGTTTTTTTAGCAAATTCGACTATTAAGCGTGCGTTTCGGCAACAGTTTGTTGAGAAGGTTCCAATATCTCGTCCTCGTCGCCGTACTCGGTGTCGAAGCCGGACGCGTCCAGGCCGAGCTGGCGCAGCCAGCGCACCATCACCGCAATCGACCCATGCGTGACGATCACGCGCGGCGCCCCGGTGGCGCGGATCGCGCTGATCAGCCCGGGCCAGTCGGCATGGTCGGACAGCACGAAGCCGCGGTCCACGCCGCGCCGCCGGCGCGCGCCGCGCAGCCGCATCCAGCCGCTGGCAAAGGCGTCGCTGTAGTCGCCGAAGCGGCGCATCCAGGTACTGCCGGCGGCCGATGGCGGCGCGATCACGATGGCGCGCCGGATCGCCGCCTTGTCCACTTCGGTCGCCAGCGCGGTGGCCGGCAGCGCCACCCCGCCGGCCCGATACACCCGGTTCAGCGGCTCGACCGCGCCATGGCACAGGATGGGACCGATCGACGGATCCAGCCCGGACAGGATGCGCTGCGCCTTGCCGAAGGCGTAGGCGAACACCACGCTGGCGCGCCCGGCTCCGGCGTTCTTGCGCCACCAT
>CBFGOU010000218.1:0-7561 GCA_965650445.1 uncultured Oxalobacteraceae bacterium
CGGCCAGCTGGACACTGCGTCCCGCGCCGACCGGCCGGTCGTTGACCAGGCTGGGATTGCTGCCCACGTCGAGCAGGAAGTAGCCGCCATCGCGGTACTCGATGCGCGCGTGCACGCGCGAGATGTACTTGCTGGGATCGTCGAGCACCAGGTCGTTGCCGACCGCGCGCCCCAAGGCTCCGCCCAGCCGGTCGAAGCGCTTGTACAGCGGCTGCGGCAAGGCGTCGTTGCGGTACGTGTGAACGCTCAGAGTGATTGGCATCGGGGTCCTACCGGCCCGCGAATTTGCAGGCTCAGGTGAAGGCAATTATAACGTCGCATGTGGGTAAATCCAAGATTGATCACAGGGCGCCGACCTCTTTCAGGAACCGCGCGCGGTCCTGTTCATCGGGCAGATTTTCGGCCAGCAGGCGATAGAATTCGGCGCGGCTGCTGGTCATCTTGGAGGCGCGCTTGACCATCACCTTGGCGATCGGCCCGATGTACGCGGCCAGCTTGTCCTGCGCCGCCTCCATCAGTTCGGGACCGAGCTGCAGCAGCGTGGGCGAGCCGGACATCTGGGTCAGCTGGGTCGCGGGCGCGCCGGTGGCGCCGCTGCGCAGGCCGGTCGTGACCAGGGTGGACAGGCCGTGCTTCTTCTTGATCTCCTTGACGCTGTCCTGGAACTGGGCGCGGCCCTGGTCCGAGCTGATATGCGGCAGCAGCCGCAGCACCAGGTCGTCCAGGTCGAGCGCCTCCTTGGCGGCGTTCTTGATCACCAGCTTGGCTACCGGGCCGATCTGGGTCGACAGGGCGGTCTGCAGCTCGGGCGCGAGTTCGAGCAGCCAGGCCGGCGCGCTGGCAGTCAGGGCGCTGACGGCGCCGGTCGATACCGCCGACTGCGCCGTTTGCTGGCCCGGCCGCACCGGCTCGACCGCGCGCGCAGGGCGCTGGAAGGCCAGCACGGTGCGTTCGTTGTCTTCCTCGGTCATCGGCAGGCCGCCGTTGTGCTGCAGATGCGCGTCGCTGAGCGCTTCCAGCATCGCCGTGGCATTCGGGTAGCGGTCCTCGGCACGCTTGGCCATCGCCTTTTGCACCACCGCGTCGAAGGCGGGATGCAGGCTGGCCTGGCGCGCGCTCGGATTGAGCGGGGTCTCGTTGATAATCTGATGCATGACGGCCGACGCCGCGCCGCTGAACGGGCGCACGCCGGTGAGCATCTGGTACAGCACGATGCCGACCGCGAACAGGTCGGAGCGGCCGTCGACGCTGTCGCCGCGGAACTGCTCGGGCGACATGTAGCTCGGCGTGCCGATCACCGCGCCCACCTGGGTCAGGGTGGACGATTCGATCTTGGCGATGCCGAAGTCGGTGATCTTGACCTGGGCGTCGCCGGTGATGAGGATGTTGGCCGGCTTGATATCGCGGTGGACCACGCCGCGCGCGTGCGCATAGTCGAGCGCGCGCAGCAGCTGCGCGGTGCAGGCGATGGCGGCGTTCAGGTCCATCGGCACGTCCTTGACCAGGAAGCCGTTCAGCGGCGTGCCGTCCACGTACTCCATGGCGATGTAGGTGGTGTCTTCGAGCTCGCCGAAATCGTACACGGCCACGATATTCGGATGCACCAGCCGCCCGGAAGCCTGGGCTTCATTCTTGAAGCGCGCCACCAGTTCGGTTTCCTGCAGGCCGTCGAGCAGCTCGCGCCGGATGGTCTTGAGCGCCACCACGCGCGCGATGTTGGCGTCGTACGCCTTGTACACCACGCCCATGGCGCCCGTGCCGAGCACGCCATCGATGCGGTATTTGCCGATTTTCTCGATCATCTGGATTTATTCTTCCAGCATTTTCAAGGCGCTCGCCAGGCTGGTGCGCATGCGGTTGAACGAGCGTCCCAGCGCGCTGATTTCATCGCTGCCGTCGGTATTGATGTCGGCCGCTTCGAACTTGCCCATGCTGACCTGGTCGGCAATCTCGGCCAGGCTCTTGATGCGGCGCGTGACGAACATGTGCACCATCACGTTCAGGGCGATGAACACCAGCAGGAACACGCCGAACAGGGAATACATGAAGGTCTTGAAGATATCGTTGGCGCGCTGCAGCGGCACGGCCATCGGGACCGAAATGACCTGGGCGCCGACGATTTCGTTGAGCTTCCAGCCGAAGCCGTTGTTGGCGCCGTAGATATCCACCATGGTTTTCGGCGCTTCGGCGGCGGTGCTGTGGCAGGCCAGGCAGGCCGGGTCCTTGATCTGCAGCGGCCGCGCGATGTACAGGCTGCGCCCCGTCGGCGTATCGCGCTCGCCGGAGAATTCCTTCATGTCGGCCTGCTGGCGCAGCTTCTGCACGATGTCGACTTCCCAGTCGGACGCCTTGTCGCGCAGGTTGGTCGGGTTCAGCGTGGCTTCCTTGTACGAGAAATCGGGGTAGGACTTGAGGATCACGTTGAGGTTCTCCACCGCCGAATACGAGGGCACCGACTGCGGATGGAACTCGAATTTCATCTGGTTCTTCAGCAGCGGCGCAATCTGGCCGGCGGTGTAGCCGCGCACGCTCTTGGCCGCCTCCAGCAGCAGGCGGGCGTTCTGCAGCGTCTCTTCGCGCGCACTCTTCTTGAGCAGATTGTCGGCCACTACCCCGGCGGCGATAAAGCCGACCGCGAAAATCGACACGAACACCAGATTGAATTTGGCGGCGATCGAAAGCTTCATGTGTTTCTCCTACTGGATGTGAATGTGGGTACTGACCGGGGCATCAGTAGATGGTGGAACCGCCGGCGGCCGGGGGCGTGGCCGGATGCAGCACGGCCTTCCACTCGCCGCTCTGGCCCAGCGCCTGGTCGAGCTGCCTGCGGAAGGCCGGATCGGCCAGACGCACCTTGAAACGGCGGACGAAATTCTTGCGCACCGGGAGGCTGGCCGCCAGCCAGTCGCCCACGTCGGCAAAGTCGACATCGCGTTCCTTCACGGGCGCCACCTTGCCGGCCTTGGGCACGGGCGGCGCCAGTTCGAGGCGGTCGCGGAACGCGCCCGGCATGTCGGCGATGAATTCGCGCGTCGGGCGGCCCGCCACCGGCTGCGGCTTGGCCGGATCGATGGCGGCAAACTGCTCGGAGGCCAGCTTGAGCGGCGCGCCGGCCTTGCCCTTCTCGTCGATCTTCGCGACCTGCTGGGCGCCCTCCTCGGCAAACATGGCGTCCTTGCCCGGCTTGCGCTGCACGATGGTCGCGCCCGTGGGCAGGGTTACTTCCATGGCCGGCGTGACCACCAGCGCGCGCTTGGGTGTACCGGCCGACAGTTTGATCCAGCCCTGCAGCACGGCCAGCTCGGTGGCAGTCCTGTCGTCGGTGGCCAGGCTGATCACGTACACGCGGGTCTGCGGTCCGAGCGCCACAATGGCGTACTTGCCCGCCTCGATGTGGGCGCCGCCCGCACCGGTTTCGATGATGTCGTCTTTTTGCACCGCCGTGCCGTTGATACCCTTGAAGACGGCGGCGCCGCGGATCAGGCGCACCGGCTGCTCGGCCATGGTCAAGGTGGCCTGTGCCTGCGCCAGCGCGCAGGCGCCGCCCAGCAGCATGTATGCGAATGTGAAGCGTGAAAGCATGTTCATCTCAATTGATCTTGACCAGGGCGCCTTCGATGGTCATCACCGCGCCGGCCTTGATCGCCATGGTGGCGCCGGCCTTGATCTCGGTGCCGGCGCTCGATTCGACCGCGATCTCGGTCGACTTGATCGTGATCTTGGCGGACTCGATCTTGATGCTGCTGCCGCCCACTTTCAGCTCGATCGAGGTACCGGCCTCGATGACGATGGTCTTGCCCACGTCGACCTTCTGGTCGCCGTCGATCTTGACGGTCTGGTTGTTGGTGACGGTGCGCGTCTCGTCGTTCTTGACGGTGGTGGTCAGGTCGTGGTCGATCGCAACCGTCTGGTCGTTGGTGACGTGGACCTTGCGGTCGTTGCCGACATCGAGGCTCTGGTCGTTGCAGATGGCGATGGTCTGGTCGCCCTTGTCCTTCTTTTCGAAACCGACCTTGAGCGTGTCGTTGTTCTTGACGACGCGGTTGTAGTCTTTCTCGGCCTGCACGTAAATCTCTTCGGCGTCCTTCTTGTCCTCGAAGCGCAGCTCGTTGTAGCCGCCGCCACCTTTGGAGGTGTTCGACATGATGGTCGACTTGGTCTGCTCGCCCGGCAGGGCGTACGGCGGCATGGCGTCGCTGTTGTACACGCAGCCGGTGACCAGCGGCTGGTCCGGGTCGCCTTCCAGGAAGCTGACCACCACTTCCATGCCGATGCGCGGCACGAACATCATGCCCCATCCCTTGCCGGCCCAGCCCTGCTGCACGCGCACCCAGCACGAGCTTTTCTCGTCGGTCTTGCCGTCGCGGTCCCAATGGAACTGCACCTTGATGCGGCCGTATTTGTCGGTCCAGATCTCCTCGCCCGCCTTGCCGACCACCATGGCGGTCTGAGGTCCCTGCACGAATGGCTTGCGCATGATGCGCGCGGCGCGGTAGCTGTGCTCCTTGCCGACCGCCGTGAAGGTGCAGTGGAACTGGGTGCCCGCAGCGGCGCCGCCACTGCTGTAGTCGACCCCGGTGATCTCGGTATCGGCGGCGGTGACGAGGAATTCGCGGTTCTGGTCTTCGCGCGGATGGCCGCTCAGCGTGAACAGCGCGCCGGTGGTGATGCCGCGCGCGGTGCCGTAGGCGTTGATCTGTTCGCCCTGCCCGTGCAGCGCTTCCATGCGCGCGCGCGCGAAGCCATTGCCGTCGGCGGCGACCCGGTACAGGCCGGGATAGTCATAGTGCTCGAAACTCTGCTGGCCGAACGGCGCCGCGATGGTCGCCTTGACCAGCAGGCCGCCGGTGGTGCTGGCCGAGGCCTTCTCGAAATCGAAGTCGTTCAGGGCGAATACGCTGGGCTGGATCGTGCCGCTCGGCTCGAATCGCTGCACCGCTTCTTCCAGCGCGTCGCGCTTGTTGTTCCCGTCGCGGAACTGCAGGCTGGCGTAGCCGTCGGCGGCGGCATGGGCGCCGTAACTGTCGGCCAGCACCACCGTGTGGGCGCCGTCCTGGTGGCTGAAATAAAAGTAGATGCCCTCTTCTTCCAGCAGGCGGCAGACAAACTCGAAGTCGCTCTCGCGGTACTGCACGCAGTAGGGGCGCGCCGCCGGGGTGCCGGACAGGGACCCGGCATCGAGCGAGATCAGGCCGCCGTAGGCTGCATCGGCACACACCGCCTTGACGATGTCGAGGGCGGTCTTGTCCTGGAAGATGCGGCAGTTGGTCGAGCGGGTCAGCAGCCACAAGGCCGGGTGCACCACGGCTTCGTAACTGGCCTGGCCCTCGGCCCAGCCCTTGTAGGCAAAACGGGTCACGAGACCGTGAAAATAGCGGGTGCCGCCCTCGGGCAGGTCCACGCTGACCGTCAGCTCGGTGCCGAGGACGTCGGCGATTTTGATGTCGCCCTTGTCCGAGGCCATCTCAAGGCGAAATTCCGCCAGGCGCCCCAGCGCCTCGCGGCAGTGCATGCGCTTGAACAGCAGCACGTCGTCGCCGAGGGCGGTCTTGACTGAAACATCGCGGTTGGTTTGGGTGGCCAGCATGGGTACTCGAAGCTTAAGGAATTTGGGTCTTGACGGTGCCGGAATTGCTGAAGGCGATCACGCCTCCCCAGTTGCACATGCACTTGGACACATTGTCCAGCGCCGGCATATTGGCGATCAGTACCGTCGGCGCGCCCGGCACCCACGGCGCGCTGGTGGCGGGCACGCAGGGCATCGGGGTCAGCACGCCGAGCGCGGCGGCGGTCGCCGCGGCGACCGTCGGATTGGCCGGCGAATTGCACATCGCAAAGGGCATGATGTTGACCAGCGGGATGTGGTCCATGATGTTGGCAGCGGGCGGACCTTCGCACAACACCTTGTTCTTCGGCAGAACCACCAGCGACGACGGCGCCGCACCAAAAGTGCAGGTCATCATCGCTCCCATCGAAACCTGATTTGGCATGGTTCATCCTTTGCTGCGCCGTATACGACGTTCTCTGCCAGTATGGCCGATGCAATACGTTTGTGCAATATTCGACCAGCGCCGCCCTTCAGCCCTTCTTGAAGAACGTGTACGAAAATTTGGCGCCGTCGCCAGCGTTCTTGGCGATCCTGCGTGCATTGCACAACTGTTTGAGGTCGTCGATAAACTCGCTCTTGTTCTTATATTTGAACAAGCCGCCATTCGGGTCCATGATGAGATACCGTTCGCCGCTAAACACGCCGCCTTCATTGACGCCGACGCCGATCGCGTGATGCCATACGCTCAGATAGCCAGCCCAGGTCACGCCGGTCGGAAACAGTCCGGACAGCTCGTCGACCGTGCACTCGCCTGAGCCGGCGCGCGACAAGCCGTGCGGGTGGATGCCGTCAAGCTTGTCGATACTGCCGACATTGCCTTTGAAGTCCTTCATGTAGGCGCCCTGGAACCGCAGCACATTCTTGAAGTAGGCCTCGAATCCGGTGACGTTGACCGCGTCGTCGCGCCGATGGCAAAAGCCCACCATCCAGGCCACGACGATCCCGCAACAGATTCCATGCTTGCGATCCTTCATGGATGCCGCTCCGGGCGCGCCCAGGCGGTACTGGACATCGGTGTCGACGCCGCCATCGCCGCCAGGCGCGTTGTTCAAATGACGCACGACCGCACTTTTGTACGCCTTGGCAAAGAGACTAGCGCCGTATAAATTGACTGGCATATATTCCTCCGAAAAGTTAAAGATGAAACAACCGGCAACCGTGAGTGGCCGACTGATCGGCCACGTTGCTCTACATTAAGTATCGGAATTCCCCGCCGGCCACATCGACATGGACGCGCTCGACTTGGCCGCCTTCCATCATGCGCGTCAGGAATGTACGGCTGATATCGGGCAGCATGGTGTTGGTCAGGATGGCATCGATCATGCGCCCGCCCGACTCGCCCTCGGTGCAGCGCGACACCACCAGCTTGACCACGTCGTCGCCGTATTCGAACGGGATCTTGTAGCGCGCTTCCACGCGCTTCTTGATGCGGTTCAGCTGCAGCTTGACGATCTGGCCCAGCATCTCGTCCGACAGCGGGTAGTACGGAATCGTCACCAGGCGGCCCAGCAGCGCCGGCGGGAACACCTTCAGCAGCGGCGCGCGCAAGGCCTTGGCCATGCCTTCCGGGTCGGGCATCAGGTCCGGGTCCTTGCACAGGCCGGCGATCAGGTCGGTGCCGGCGTTGGTGGTCAGGATGATCAGGGTGTTCTTGAAGTCGATGAAGCGCCCTTCCCCGTCTTCCATGAAGCCCTTGTCGAACACCTGGAAGAACATCTCGTGCACGTCCGGGTGGGCCTTCTCGACTTCATCGAGCAGCACCACCGAATACGGCTTGCGGCGCACCGCTTCGGTCAGCACGCCGCCTTCGCCATAGCCCACGTAGCCGGGCGGCGCGCCCTTCAGGGTCGACACGGTGTGCGCTTCCTGGTACTCGCTCATGTTGATGGTGATGAGATTCTGCTCGCCGCCGTACAGCGCTTCGGCCAGCGCCAGCGCGGTTTCGGTCTTGCC
>CBFGOU010000219.1:0-7559 GCA_965650445.1 uncultured Oxalobacteraceae bacterium
GTCCGGCGTGGCCAAGATGACCCTCTACCGCCACTTCCGCTCGAAGGACGACCTCGTCCTCGCCGTCCTCGACCGGCGCGAGGAGCTGTGGACGCAGGGTTGGCTGATCGCCGACGTCAAGCGCCGCGCCAGCGACCCCGCCCGCGCGGCGGTAACGGTGGTCTTGCCCTGTCCGGAAGCGACTGCCGCCACCAGCACGATGCGCGCACCAGTCATCACCACTCCGTGCCCGCCTGCGCCGCGATGCCGGCCTTGAACGCGTGCTTGACCACCGTCATGTCGGTGACGGTATCGGCGATTTCGATCAGTTGTTCGGGAGCGCCGCGGCCGGTGATGACCACGTGCTGCATGGGCGGGCGCTCCAGCAGGTCGGCGATGACGCTCTCCACGTCCAGGTAACGGTATTTGAGCGCGATGTTCAGTTCATCGAACAGCACCAGGCCGATACCCGGATCGGCCAAAAACTGCTTGGCCAGCTTCCAGGCTTCTTCGGCCTTGCGGATATCGCGTTCGCGGTCCTGGGTTTCCCAGGTATAGCCTTCGCCCATCGCATGAAACTGCACTTCGTCGGGGAAGCGGCGCAGGAACTTCTCTTCGCCGGTCGACATTGCGCCTTTGATGAACTGGACCACGGCCACCTTCATGCCATGCCCCATGGCGCGGACCACCATGCCGAACCCGCTGGAGCTCTTGCCCTTGCCGTTGCCGGTATTGACGATGATGATGCCGATTTCCTTCTGCGCGGCGGCGATCTTTTCGTCGATGATCGCCTTCTTGCGCTCCATGCGCACGCGATGGCGCTCGTTGATGTCGTTCATGCGGATTCCTCGGTAGGGATGAAGACACGGCGCGTGCCGTGTTCGATTACTTCAATGGGATGGGCCAGGTAGCGGCTCAGGACAGGCGCCTGCATTACCTCGTCCACCGGGCCGGCCAGCCATTGGCCGTCGCCCATCATCAGCAGCGCGTGCGACGATGCCTGGTACGCCAGGTTCAGGTCATGGCCGATCATGACCACCGTCTTGCCCTGGTCGCGGCACAGGCGCGTCAACAGGCGCATGGTGCTGACCTGGTGCGCCAGGTCGAGCGCATTGGCCGGCTCGTCCAGCAGCAGCAGCGGCGTATCCTGCGCCAGCATGGCGGCAATCGCCACGCGCTGGCGTTCGCCGCCGGACAGGCTGCGCACGTCGCGCTCGGCCAGGTCGTCCACTTCCATCGATGCCAGCGCCGCGCGCGCGACGCGGTGATCGTCGCTGTCTTCCCAGTAACGGTTGGCGTGGTAGGGGTGGCGCGCAGCCAGCACGGTCTCGATGGCGCTGTACGCGAACGCATCGCTGCGCGACTGGGCCAGGAAGGCGCGCTGGCGCGCCAGTTCGTCCAAGGGCCAGTCGGCCAGGGCGCGGCCGAGCAGGGTCACGCCGCCGCCGTCGGCCTCGCGCAGGCCGGCAAGGGTGCGCATCAGGGTACTCTTGCCGGCCCCGTTGCGGCCGATGATGCACCAGCATTCGCCGGCGCCGACCTGCCAGTCGAGATTGGCCACCAGCGTACGCGCGCCGGCTTTGAGCAGGAGCTGTCGGGTGCCGATCATTTGCGGTGCAGCCTGTGCAGCTGAAACAGGAATACGGGCGCACCGATCAGCGCCGTCACCACGCCGACCGGAAGCTGCTGCGGCGCCACCACCGTGCGCGCCAGGGTGTCGGCCAGCACGAGATAGGCGCCACCGCTCAGCGCCGCCGCCGGAATCAGCAGACGGTGGTCCGGGCCGCAGGCAAAGCGGCAGGCATGCGGCACGATCAGGCCGACGAAGCCGATGCTGCCGGCGCTCGTCACGGCCGCCGCCGTCAGCAGGCCGGAACAGAA
Source organism: uncultured Oxalobacteraceae bacterium (assembly GCA_965650445.1). Lineage (GTDB taxonomy): Bacteria > Pseudomonadota > Gammaproteobacteria > Burkholderiales > Burkholderiaceae_D > Telluria_A. The sequence goes on from CBFGOU010000219.1 coordinate 1,861, forward strand.
AAACAGTCCCTTCCTGAGCGCGCCGACGCGAATGCCCAGCGTGGCCGCGCCTTCCGCGTGCAGTGCCAGCACGTTCAGCGCGCGCGCGCTGCGCAGCGCAAACACCAGGCCGATGAGCAGAACGATCCACGGAATGCCGCGCAGCGGCGCACCGGCCAGGTCGCCGATCAGCCAGAAGATCATGCTGCGCAGCCGGCTTTCGGGCGCGATCGACAGCATCAGGGACACCATCGCCATGCAGGCCGAGGACAGGATCACCCCGGTCAGCAGCAGCAGCGAAGCGCCGCCCTCGGCCGCGCCACCGCCGCGCAGGTCGCGCCGTGCCAGCAGGTACAGCATCGCCGAGATCGCGATCGCCCCACCAAAGGCCGCCGCGTCGACCACCCACAGCGCGCACATCGTCATCAACGCCGCCAGCGCGCCCACGGAGGCGCCACCCGAGATACCCAGTACATAGGGATCGGCCAGCGGATTTCTGAGCAGAGCCTGCATCATCACGCCCGCCAGCGCGAGCGAAGCGCCGGTGACGAAGGCCACCAGGGCGCGTGACAGGCGCAGGTCGAGCAGGGTGGCCGCGAGCGTGTCCGCTTTTCCGTGCGCCAGCTGCTGCAGCGCCGCCGGTATCTCTGCCAGCGGTACCGACACCGAACCGACCATGCCGGCCAGGACCAGGCTGGCCACGGCAAGCACGGCCAGGGTCGCGATCACGACCGTGGCACGGTAACGCAGTTTGCGGAAAAACGGATGCACGCGAAGCTCTCCTTATCTGAGACCGTAGCGCACGCCGGCGAACACGGTGGCGCCGGCGGTGGCGTAATTACGCGCCAGTTCGTATTGTTTGCCGGTCGCGTTGTTCCAGCGTACCAGCATCGACCAGTCGGGGGCAAACTGGTAGCTGGCGTGCAGGTTCAGCAGGCCGTACCCGCCCAGCGTGTTGCGGTTGGCGGTGTCGTCAAAACGGCGGCTGGACACCTGCAGCGACGCACCGGCGCTGAGCTGGCCGATGGTGTAGTCGGCTTTGATCACGCCATGGCGGTGCGCCCGGCGCACCAGCAGTTTGCCGGTGGTGTCGTCGCGCGGGTCCTGCCAGTCGAGCGCCGCGTTCAGGTCCAGGCCGCCCACTTGCGTGGCTGCGGCGACGGACACGCCTGTCAGTGTCGCGCGGTCGACGTTGTAGGCGCAGCCGCTCGGATGGGTGGCCGCTTCGACCGGGCATGCCGTCAGGTTGACCAGCAGGTCGCTCAGGCGGTTGCGGAAGTAGACCATGCTGGCGCTGGTCGCCCCGCTCTTGTAGTACACGCCGCCCTCGACATTCCTGCCGTGCTCCGGACGGTTGCCGGCCACGCCGAAGCCGGCGAAATACAGTTCGTTGAAGGTCGGCGCGCGGAAACTGGTGCCGGCGCTTGCATTCACGCGCAGGGCCGGGCTGATGCGGTAGCCATAGCCGGCCCCGCCCGTCACCCTGGAGCCGTACTGTGTGCTGTCGTCGTCGCGCACGCTGACGCTGGCCAGGTGCGCTCCGCGCCTGAGCGAGTAGGCCGCGGCCAGCGCGTTGGTCGCGCGCGAGCGGGTCAATGCGGCGCTGGTGTTGGAGACGACATCCTCGATGCGGCGCTCGGCGATCAGCTGCAGCAGGTCGCTGCCGACGGCCAGGTCGCTTTGCAGCGTGTAGAAGTTCTGGCGCGTCTGGATGCGGCTGATGTTGGCCGCGCTGGTTTGAGTGGTCGACTCGTCCGCCGTTTCCGACGCCTGCAGGCGCACGGTCCAGCCGGGAGTCAGCTGATGGCGCGAATACAGTGCGATGTTGTCCAGGTTCTGGACGGTGCGCGTGTCGAAGCTTGACGCGCCCGAATCGTATTGGGCGTTCAGGTGGCTGTGCAGGTACACCACGCCGGCCTCGCTGCTGTCGGAGAGTCGCACGCCCAGCCGTCCGCTGGCGCTGTCGCGGTCGTAGCCGTCGGTGTCGGCGTTATACGAGGACAGGCCCGGCCGTGTGGCCGAAAAGCCGCTGTCCTTGTCGCGCGCCAGCGAGAACGCGTAGCTGACCGCGTGCTCGCCGCCGGCAAACGCGACTTCGGCAGCGCGCGCACCGCGGCTGCCGGCGCCCGCAGCGGCGAACACGCGCACCGGGCCGCTGCCCTGGCGCGTGAAAATCTGCACCACGCCGCCGATCGCATCGGCGCCGTACATGGTCGCCAGCGGACCGTAGACGATTTCGATGCGCTCCACATTGGTCAGCGGCAGTGTGGTCCAGTTGGCCGCGCCGCTGGTGGACGAACCGACCCGCACGCCATCGACCAGCACCACGTTCTGCTTGCCGTCGGCGCCGCGGATGAACACCATCGAGTTGGCGCCCGGGCCGCCGTTACGGGTGACCTCCACCGCGCGCTGCTGGGCCAGCAGGTCGATCAGGTTGGCCGCGCCCGAACGGGCGATATCGTCGGCACTGATGACGACATGGTCGGCGATGACATCGGCCGCAGCCTGCGGCGCGCGGCTGGCGGTGACGAGAACGGTGGTCTGGGCGTGGGAGAACGACGATGCGAGTGCGAGCGCAAGCGACGGCAGCGCCGCGCGGCGTGATACGTGAAAAATCATCAGAGTCTACTGTTATGGCAAGCTTGATTATCCGGCCGACGTCCCCGTGGGCTGGATGAAACCGGAAGTGCGCGCACTTCCACCTGTCATGGCCGGTATCCGGGCTGGCAAGTACGGCCGGCTCACCTTCCCATGCTGACGCACAGTGGTTGACCGAGGCGGCTTGTCGCGCATGGCGACACTTGCTTACCGTTGCGGGGGCAGCACACGTTAGCCTGTGTGAGGCATCGTGTTTCCCGTTTAACTGCACACATGGACACGTGTGCGAGCACCAAAACGTGCGGAATTATACACGTTCGATGGTGACGATCTCCCCGTAGGCGATCGGGTTTGGGGCGGCCGCCGCGGCACGGGCCATGGCGTGCGGGTCCAGTCCGCGCAGGCACGCGCTCAGCAGGCGGATGGTCCCGGCGTGGCAGATCACGACGGCCGGATCAAGCGGCAGGGCGGTAAAAAAGTCGCCTACCCGCGCGGCCATCGCGGCCACGCTTTCGCCACCACCGGGGCGGTAGTGGACCACGTCCTCGGCCCAGGCGTCGATCTCGGCGCGGGCGATGTCGTCCCAGCGGCGCATCTCCCAGGCGCCGAAATCGAGCTCCGTCAGACGCGCATCGATGGTGACAGCGTCCGACAATGCCGCGGCCAGCCCGGAACAGCGACGCAGCGGGCTTGAATACACCTTCGTGTTGGCTGGGAGCCGGGCGCGCAGGGCCGGCAGGGCTGCTGCCATCACTGCGGGATCGACCGTCAGATCTGTGCGGCCGTAGCACACCGATTTGTCCACCAGCGGCGCCAGATGCCGCACCAGCGTCAGAGTAGACACAGGTAGATGGCTACTTCACTGACCTGCTGGACCGCGCCCAGGCAGTCGCCCGTGTAGCCCCCGATGCGGCGGACGAACTTGGTGCCGAGCCACCATGCCACGGCGGCGCAGGCGCCGAACGACGCGGCGATCGCCGGCCAGGCCAGCCATCCGCCCGCACCGGTCAGCAGCACCGGCACCGCCGCGCATATAAACGCGATGGCGAACTCCGCGCGCGTCATCTCCTGCGCCAAGGGTTTGGCCTTGCCGTTTTCGCGTGCGTAGTCCAGCCAGTGAATCAAGGCCGCTGCGGACAGGCGTGAGAGCGGATGGGCCAGCAACAGCGCGGCGGTGGCCGCCTTTGGCGCGAGCAGCGCCAGCACGGTGCACTTGAGCCCAAGCAGCAGCACCAGCGCCACCGCGCCGTAGCTGCCGATGCGCGAATCCTTCATGATCTCCAGCACGCGCTCGCGCGTGAGGCCGCCGCCGAAGCCGTCGCACATGTCGGCGAAGCCATCTTCGTGAAAGGCGCCGGTCAGGTAGATGGTGGCGGCGGTCGACAGCAGTGCCGCGACCGGCGCGGGCCACAGCCAGCCGGCCAGTGCGTAGACCGCCGCGCCCACCGCGCCGACCAGTACGCCGACCAGCGGGAAGTAGCGCGCGGCATGATGCAGCCAGGCCGGTTCAAAGCCGACCCAGGCCGGAATCGGCACGCGCGTGAAGAACTGCAGCGCGATGAAAAACAGGCGGCACTGATGAATGATCGCCGGCATGCGCTGTCCTCAGCCTTGTTTGTCGCTGACCTGGGCCGATTCGAAGGTCGCCATCTCGCGCACGAAGTTGACGGCCGCCTGCAGCAGCGGCAGCGCCAGTGCGCAGCCGGTGCCTTCGCCCAAGCGCAGGTCCAGGTTGAGCAGCGGGCGCGCGTCGAGCTGCGACAGCATTCGCTTGTGGCCGTTTTCGTTGGAGCAGTGCGAGAACACGCAGTAGTCCAGAATCGCCGGCTGCATGCGCGCCGCCGCCAGCAGGGCGCTGGTGACAATGAAGCCGTCGATCAGAAGCACCATGCGGCGCTCGGCGGCGCGCAGCATGGCGCCGGTCATCATCGCGATTTCAAAGCCGCCGAAGGTGGCCAGCACTTCCAGTGGAGCCGAGGCGTCCGCATGCAGCGCCACGGCCGCTTCGATCACGCGCTGCTTGTTGGCGATGCCGCCGGCCGCCAGGCCGGTGCCGGCGCCCACGCAGTCTTCCACCGCGATGCCGGTCAGCTTGTGCATCAGCGCTGCCGCGGCGGTCGTGTTCCCGATGCCCATTTCGCCGAAGCCGACCACATTGCCGTCCAGCGCATCGACCACTGCCGCACCTTCAGCCATGGCCTGCGCGCACTGCTGCGCCGTCATCGCCGGCGCGGCGGCGAAGTTGGCGGTACCCTTGGCCACCTTGCGGTCGATCAGGCCGTCACGCACGCCGAACACGTGATTGACGCCCGCATCGATTACCTGCAAGGCGCAGCCGTTCTGGCGCGCGAACACATTGATCGCGGCGCCGCCCGCCAGGAAGTTCTCGACCATCTGCCAGGTAACATCCTGCGGGTAGGCCGAGACGCCTTCCGCCACCACCCCATGGTCGCCCGCAAACACCAGAATGGCCGGGGCGCGCACGCTGATGTCGGTGGTTTGCTGGATCAGGCCGATCTGGCGCGCGAGCGCTTCCAGCGCGCCGAGGCTGCCAGGCGGCTTGGTCTTGTTGACGATCGCGCTGTCGAGCAGCGCGGCCAGTGCCGGGTTGGCCGTAGTGGAGATAGAGAATGAAGGCATGCGCAAGTGATTAAAAAGGTGGCAGGAAAGGGGCGCTACGATAGCACAGGCAGACGCGCCCCGTTGATGGCCGAACTGCGGCACAATTAGCATATTATTATCGAGTACCCATCTATGAACGAAGAGCTGGCAAGGAAAGTGACGCTGGTCCGCGCGATCGAAACGGCCGACAGCAAGCACGAAATCCTGAGCGACGACGATCGCATGTACGCCACCCGCAGCGCGCGTGAACTGGCGCAATGGCAGGCGGCCGAGAGCAAAACCGCCGTCACCCCCGAGCATTTCCTGCAGCAGCGCGCCGAGCAGATTCTCAAGCGCCTGGCCGAGCGCACGCCTGCCTTTGCCACCTTCCTGCAACGGCGCAGGCTTGGCCCCGCCGTCTCGGCCGGCCTGCCGCTACTGGCGCTGGCGGTGGGCGCGCTGGCCGACCGCATTGGTGATCCGCACCGGGTCGACCTGCTGTCGGCGCCGCTGTTGGCCAT
>CBFGOU010000220.1:0-7532 GCA_965650445.1 uncultured Oxalobacteraceae bacterium
CCATTGCGTTGAGCTGCTCGAGGATTTCCAGGGTCTGCTGGCCGTGCTGCATCAGCGCCGTCTCGGTGATCTCGAATTCCAGCAGCGCCGGATCGATGCCGGTTTCCTCGATCACCTGGCGGATCGAGTCGACCAGCCCGCGGTGCATGAACTGGCGCGGCGACAGGTTCACCGCCAGCGGCACCGGCACCTTGCCCTCGCGCGTCCAGGCCACGCTCTGCTCGCAGGCGCGCCGCACCACCCACTCGCCCACCTGCACGATCAGGCCATTTTCTTCGATGATGGGAATGAAGTGGTCCGGCAGCACCAGCTCGCCGCCGTGGCGCCAGCGCAGCAGCACCTCCATGCCGTGCAGGCGGCGCGAGCCGATCTCGATGATGGGCTGGTAGTACAGCTCGAATTCGCCGCGCGCCAGCGCCGCCCGCAGATTGCTCTCGAGTTCAAAATGCTGGGCCGCCGCCAGGTTCATGCGCTGGGTGAAGAACTGGTAGTTGTTGCGCCCGTTCGCCTTGGCGTGGTACATGGCTGCATCGGCATGGCGCATCAGCGTGGCCACATCCCTGCCGTCGTCGGGATACATGCTGATGCCGATCGAAGGCGTAATGTGCAGCATCCGCCCGTCCAGCGGAAACGAGGTATCGAGCGCCTCGATGATCTTTTCGGCCACGTGCACGCATTCGTCCGGGCTGCGGATGCCCGGCACCAGCACCACGAATTCATCGCCGCCCAGGCGCCCCACGGTATCGCTGACGCGCACCGCGCGGCACAGGCGGCTGGCCACTTCCTTGAGCAGATAGTCGCCGGTCTGGTGGCCGAGCGAATCGTTGATGGTCTTGAAGCGGTCCAGATCGATGAACATCACCGCCAGACTGCGTCCGCTGCGCTCGGCCGCCAGCATGGCGCGGTCGAGCCGGTCGGTCAGCAAGGCGCGGTTGGGCAGGCCGGTCAGGCTGTCGTGATAGGCCATATGGTGCACGCGCGCCTCGGCCTGGCGGCGCTCGACGATTTCCGCCTGCAGCAAGGCATTGGCGCCGGCCAGTTCGGCTGTGCGCTCGAGCACCCGCACTTCCAGTTCGTCGCGCGCCCGCCGCACCGCTTCAGCGGCCTCGCGCCGCGCCGTGACGTCGTCGACCAGCCACACCGAGCGCCCGGCGACGTGTTCGAGGTCGAACGGGCGGCCCGACAGCCGCGCCCAGAAAGTGCTGCCATCCTTGCGCACCAGCTGGTACTCGGACATGTGCACGCGTCCGGCGGCGAAGTCGCGCATGGTCTCGGCGCGCGCCTGCTCCCAGCTGGCCAGATCGGGGTACAGCGCCTGCACCGACAGGCCGTTGACTTCACCGGCCGCATACCCGAACAGTTCTTCCATCTTGCGGTTGCAGCGCAGGTTGAAGCCTCGCTCCACCACCGCGATGCCCAGCACCGCGCTGTCGAGAATGGCCTGGTTCTCCAGCAGCGCGTTGCGCAGCGACTCCTCGGCGCGCTTGGCCTCGGTGCGGTCCTCGACGATCCAGATGGTCCCCTGGGCCGTGTCGTCCGGAGTGACCAGGTAGGCGATCAGCTGGGCCCACAGCACGCTGCCATCCTTGCGCGCCATCTCCACTTCGGTCTGGAAGTGCTGTCCCGCCGTCAGCAGCGGGTAAGCCTGCTCGCCGATGCGTGCGTAAGTGTCCTCGCTGGGATACAGCGCGCGCCCGGAGACCCCGAGTCCCTCGTCCCCCTCGTAGCCGAACATGTCGGCGAAGCCGCGGTTGTAGCGCGTGATCACGCGGTCCTTGGTGAACAGGATGCTGATCGAGGCATTGGTCATGATGGCCTGGACTTCGGCCAGGGTCTGGCGGTCCACATGCTGCGGCGCCAGGTCGGTGAACACGAAGGTGGCGCCGCCGCCGCCGGGCAGCGGCTTGGCCAGCGCCATGACCCCGGTCTGCCCATTGGGCCCTTCCAGCATGCTCTCCCAATACTGCCCGGCGCGGCAGGCGCCGCGCAGATGCGCCAGCGCGCCCGGCATGGCGGCCGCGCTGAAAATCGCCGCCAGCGGCTGGCCGATCGGATCGATGCCCAGCATGGCGCGCAGCTCGGGGTTACGGGCAATCACAATACCGTCGCTGCCGCAGGCACAGGCGGGCGATCCGATCAATTGCAGTGCTTCAGAGACGAAATCCGGGGTGACTGGTAGACGATCCATATCCGACAACGGCCAAGGTCGGCTGCGCCGGCAGGTGCAGCAAAAGTGTATCCCGATGATAAACCGAAAATCCCGGGAAATAACAGAATTACAAAAACAAATACTGCTGGACAGTATCTATATTTCCAAAAAAACAGTCTTATCAGATCAAGCGCCAGGTTTCACAATGAAACACCTGAATCATTGTGGATTACAATGAAACATGCCGCCCGCCCCACGCCCTCCCGCCGAGCACGACGATCATCCCGTCATCTGGACAGTATCGGTGTCGCGGCTGGCCGATCTGTTCCGTGACATCACGCTCGAATACGATCATGTGGCCTCGATCGAACCGATCAACCTCGGCTTCGACGAGGCAGCGCGCCACATACGAGAACGGGTGGCTGGCGAACGCTGCGACGTGGTCATCGCGGCCGGCTCGAACGCCGCCTATCTCAAAGGGCGCATTTCGGTGCCGGTGGTGGTGGCCAGGGCCAGCGGCTTCGACATGCTGCAGGCGCTGGCGCGCGCGCGCCGCCTGTCCAGCCGTATCGGCGTGATCACCTACCAGCAGCAGCACCCCGAGCTGGCCGAATTCTGCAGCACCTTCGGCGTGCCGGTCGCGCAGCGCACCTACGCCACCGAAGAAGACGCGCGCGCCCAGATCCAGGACCTGAAAGCGGCCGGTATCGAAGCCATCGTCGGCGCCGGCCTGATCACCGACCTGGCCGAGGAAGCCGGCTTGCGCGGCGTGTTCGTCTACTCGGCCGCCTCGATCCGCCAAGCCTTCGACGACGCGCTCGAAACGGCGCGCCTGACCCGGCTGGAATCGAACCGCGGGCGCCGCACGGCGGTGGCTGGCACGCTGCGCGCGCGCCACGGGCTGAACGATCTGCGCGGCCAGTCGGCCGCCATGGAACGGGTGCGCCAGGCCGTGGTGCTGTTCGCGCGCTCCCCCGCGACCGTACTGATCGAAGGCGAAACCGGCAGCGGCAAGGAACTGGTGGCGCAGGCCATGCACCGCGAAGCGCCGCGCAGCCTGGGCATCAACCGGCCGTTCGTGGCGGTCAACTGCGGCGCGGTGGCCGAGTCGCTGCTCGAATCGGAACTGTTCGGCCACGAAGAAGGCGCGTTCACCGGCGCGCGCCGGGGCGGCCACGCCGGCCTGTTCGAAACGGCCAACCATGGCACCCTGTTCCTCGACGAAATCGGCGAAATGCCGCTGGCGCTGCAAACGCGCCTGCTGCGGGTGCTCGAAGAACGCGAGGTGGTCAGGGTGGGAGGCACCCGCCCGGTCGCCATCGACGTGCGCGTGATCAGCGCCACCCACTGCGACCTGAATGCCCGCGTGCGCGAGGGGCGCTTCCGCGCCGACCTGTTCTACCGGCTGGCGGTGCTGCGCCTGCGCCTGCCGCCGCTGCGCGAACGCAGCGGCGACGTACCCGAACTGGCGGCATGGGCGCTCAAGAACGCGCTGGCGGCGCTGGGCGCGCGCCCGCATCCCAATCTGCACGCCGAGATGAACGCCTGCGCAGCGCTGCTGGAACGCTACGGCTGGCCCGGCAATGTGCGCGAACTGCGCAATCTGATGGAACGCCTGGCCCTGTATCTGGCGGCCGAACCGCTGCAGGCCTTGACGCCGGCCTTCATGCTGGCGGCCGCGCCCGAACTGGGCGGCAGCGCCGCGCCGCCGTCGCAGGAAAGCGTCGATGACGTGCTGGCGCGCTTCGGCGGGAAGCGCGACGAAGCGGCTGCCTATCTTGGGATCAGCCGCACGACCTTGTGGCGGCGCCTGCGAAAAAGCTAGAGCCGGTCGAGCACCATGCGTGCGGCGATGCGCACCGACGGCGAACGGTCGCCCTGCTCGAGCTGCTCCAGGCGCGCGCGCAGCTCCGGCGGCGCCAGCTCCTCCAGGTAAAACGGCACCTCGCTGCGCACCAGATCGTCGCTATCGGCAAGGCGTTCGTACAGCAGCGCCGCCACATCGACCTGCTGATCGCCCACCATGCGCCCCTGATACGGCTGAAAGGCCAGCGCGTGGCGCAGCGCCATCAGGCGGTAATGGGGAATCTCGCTGTGCAGGGTGGCCACCAGTGCGCCGTAGCCGGACGGATCGCCCACCTGGGCCAGGTAAAAGGCGGCCTTGTACTGGTCGCCCAACACGCCGGTAGAGCGCAAACGCTGTCCCAGCAGCGCTTTGCCGCGGGCCAGATCGCCGCGCAGCACCAGCGACATGGCCGCCTCGATGCCGACATCCGGCTCGGATGCGCTGGCCGCCAGCTCGGCCAGCTTGCGCATCAAGCCATCGTCGACAGCCGGGCAGCGCCCGGCCAGAAAAGCGGCGGTGTAGGCCACGCCCGGCTCGCCGGAGGACAAAGCCTGTTCCAGCAGCTGGACCGTCAGCGGCGCCTGTGCATCGTTGCGCGTCAGCGAATTGACCATCGACGCGTACGCATGGCGTTCGCGCGCAAGCAGGGCCGGGGTGCGCCACGGCAGGCCGGCGCTGGTGATACAGGGGTGGCAGATCGATTCGGGCATGGTCATGGAAGCGATTTTCCCTGTACTTCCACCGCGTTGGCAAGCGCAACATAAGCTGCCTTGCCGTCGGCATAGGCGTTGATCTCGCCGGCGTAGGCGTCGTGGCTGGCGCCGCCGCCCTTGTAGTACTTGAGGTTCTCGGCAATAAGCTTGGTGCGGGCGCCCTGCAGCAGAGTCGTCACATCCGCCGCCGCGCTGGCCGGGGTGATGCTGCCGGCATCGATGTGCGCCTTCACGATCGGCAGCGCCGAGCCGGCCGACCAGGCATTGTCGTCGGTGCCGTGGAATTTTTCGTGGCGCTCGACCAGCGCCTGGGAATAGTATGTGGTGCGCGGCGATTTGTAGGGCGAGGCGGCGCCCGGCATCAGGTCGGCCTTGATCGCGGCCCAGTTGGCCTTGGTGACCACCGCATCGGTGGCCGACGGGACATCGGTCTTGCCGCCCGAACTGGTACCCCAGGGGCAGTTGATATCGAGCGTGGCGGTGATGGTGTACTTGCCGCCGGCGGCCGCGTAGCTGATGCCGGTGAAGGCAGGCTCGTAGAATTCGGCGCCGAACGGCGACACCGCGCGCCCGCCCGGCTGCGAAAAGGCCCCCATCGAGACGCCCGCAATGGCGGCATCGCGCTTGCCGTGCCCCGCACCGGCAGCGCCCTGGCTGCGCAAGCGCAGGTTGATATCGAGCTTGACATTGGCCGGCCCGGCCGGCGCGGGCAGCGGCGCCGCTTGCGCAATCTCCTCGCCCTCCTCGGCGGTACTGCGGCCCTCGCCCGGCAGGGTCACCACATCCGGCACCCTGCCCGACAACTGCGCGCTTTCCGGCGTCGGCACCTCTTCCTGGGTGACGGCCGGCGTCTTGCGCGGCACGGCTTCGCCGTCCGGCTTGGCATTGGCCGGCACCCCGCTCAGGTCGCGGCCCATGCCGGCAAAGGCTGCGACACCGCGATGGCGTAGCGGCATCGACGCGGCAGGCAGCTCGCCGGCACGCCGCGGTTTGGCGGTCACGAAGCGCATCGCGGCCTCCTCAGGCAAGCGGTACCGCCAGCGCCGCAAAGCCGGAACGCTGCTCGGTGACCTTCAAAGCGGCACCGGTGGCGCCGCTGACGATGGCCAGCGGCGCCAGATAGTGCCTGACCCCGGCCGGCGGCAGGGCCTCGCGCTCGCCGTTCGCGCCGCCCGGCACCAGCGGCCATTCGACGTCGCCGGTGGCGCTGCGCGCCGGAATCAGCCAGTAGTCGCCGCGCCGGTACTGCACGGTTTCCTCCGGCGGCCGGACAAACTCGATGCGCACGCCCTGCTCCAGCTCGATCCACTCGTCCTCCACGATCCACAAGGCGCCGTCCTCGCCGCCCTGGTCCCAGCGCCGCAGCACCGGGTGCAGCGTCATGTTCGATCCGGTACCGGCCGCCGATCCGCCCGCCAGCACCACGGTCAGTTCATCGACCCTGCGCACCCGCAGCAGGTCCTCGGGCACGTTGCGCAGGGTGCTGACGTCGTCCACCAGTTCCACCCAGTCGCCCTCCTTCAGACCGAGCTTGGCGTCGCGCCCCGGCGCGGCCAGGGTCACGGTGGTGACGCGGCTCACCCCGTCGGCCTCGAACGCGCTCTTGAGCGCGGCGATGGGGAACAGCACCGCCCCGTTCTCGCGCGACCATTTGAAGGTCGCGCCCTGCATGCCTTCCTCGTTGCGGGCAGTGCCGCCGGCATGGATTTCGACGCGGTACAACTGGTTCTCCAGGCCGCGGTAGCGCGCTTCGGGGGCGATGCTGCACTCGTCCGGCTCGCCCTCCGGCTGGTGCGCGGTGGCGCGCAGCCGCGCCGCACTGGGACGCGCCAGCTCGTCGAGCACATCGAGGTCTTCGCTGTTTGGCACCACCTTGACCTGCCAGACCAGCTGCATGCGGCTGGCCGTGTCGATCCAGCCGAGCGCCGTCTCGCGCATGCCGTCCGCTTCATAGGCGCTGACATGGCGCTCCCACACATCGAGATACACAATAAACGCGCGGCTCTGGGCCAATGCCTCGACCGTCGTGAACTGGTCGAAGGGATAGCCCGGCTGGGCGCTGTACGGCAGCGGTTCGAGGTTCTCGCACAGGATGCCGTTGACGTAGTAGCGCCCCACCCCGATCGAAAAGCCGTTGTTCGCGCCGGCGCCGGGGGGAATCACCGCAAAACCCACATTGCCGGCCGGCCCGCCGGCAGGTCCGATGATGTCGGCCAGCGCGCTGCGCAGGTGCCAGCGCGCGATCGCGCCCTGCTCGTTCCAGTCGGCGTCGAGCTGGACCCGGCCCTGCTGCATCAATACGCCGGTGTAGTGGCGGCGCGGGTCGAAACTGTCCCTGGTGAAGTCGCCTTTCATATTGTCTCCTAGCTTGCGTAAATGATGGCGGCCTGCGCTCCGGCCGGTGTGTACTCGGCCAGCCGGGCGCGCAGATTGGCGGCGCGCTGCGGCTGGAACAGGTCGTGGAAGGCGCCCATTTCGGATTCGTCGTCGGCGCCGCGCACGATCTCTTCGGCACAGTTCAGCGCCAACTGGCAGTAGCCGGGCGCGCCATAGCGTGTGCTGGTAAAGCGCGGAAGCACGCGCGGATCGTTGTCAGGGCCGGGCTGGCAGTGGAAACGCTGGGGCGTGCGCGATCCCGGCGCCACCCCCTCCTCCTGCTGGTAGCCGCGGTACTGCCCGCGCACCACGTCGAAGGCGACCGCGGAGCCCTTGATCGGGCGCAGGGCGCGGAACACCTGTGCCTTCTCCTCCCGGATGTCGTCGGCCTCGAAGGAGACCGGCGGCTCCATCGCGCAATAGCTCAGCACCTGGAGAAGGTGGTTCT
>CBFGOU010000221.1:0-7483 GCA_965650445.1 uncultured Oxalobacteraceae bacterium
GGGACTGGCATGAACGATGTGGCGCGCCTGTCCAGTGAAGCGTTCGAGCAGCCTCTGGCCGAGGTCCTGGCAGGTGCCAATGAAGGGAGGCGCTGATGCGGGTGCTACTGGTGGAAGACGACTACATGATCGGCAACGTGGTTCAGCAGGCGCTGCGCGACGCCAGCTATGGCGTCGACTGGGTGGTGGACGGCAAGGCCGCGCTCGACAGCGTGGCGGCGCTGCGCTACGACCTGGTACTGCTGGACCTTGGGCTGCCAAAGCGCGACGGGATGTCGGTGCTGCACGCCTTGCGTGCCAGCGGCAATCCGGTGCCCGTCCTGGTGCTGAGCGCGCGCGACGGCACCGAGGAACGGGTGGCGGGCCTGGACGGCGGTGCGGACGACTACCTGGTCAAGCCGTTTGAGCTGTCCGAACTGCTGGCACGGATGCGCGCCGTCACGCGCCGCCAGAGTCCGGTCGCCGGCCCATCGTTGACAAACGGGAGCATCACGCTCGATCCGGCCACCCATGAGGCGACCGGGCCGAACGGTACGGCGATGCGCCTGACCGGACGCGAGTTCGCGTTGCTGCAAGCGCTGCTGCAGCGCCCCGGCGCCATCCTGTCGCGCGGCGATCTGGAAACCCGCATCTATGGCTGGAACGAAGAGGTGGAGAGCAACGCGGTCGAATTCCTCATTCACTCCCTGCGCAAGAAGCTGGGCGCCGACACGATCAAGAACGTACGGGGGGTTGGATGGATGGTGCCAAAGGCGTCGTGACGGGGTCGCTGCAGTTCAGGCTGTCGCTGTTTCTGACGCTGGCGATCCTGGCGATCGCCGGTGGCGCTGGCGTGTTCACCTATGTGGCGGCGATGGACGAAGCCCACGAACAGCAGGACAAGCAGCTGCGCCAGATCGCCCACCTGATCATGCGCTTTCAGACCGGCCCCGTCACCCTGGCCGCGTGGAAGCGCATCGCCGGCGTGCGCCTGGAGGAGCGTCTGGTGGTTCGTTTTCTTCAAGACAACGCGCCGCCCGTCGCGCCAAGCCAACCGCACTTTTCCAATTTGTTGCGCGATGGGCTGCAGACGGTCTACGAGGGGGCGGAGCCCTGGCGGGTGTTCGTCAAGACCGAAGGCACGGGAGTGCGCATCGCTGTTGCCCAGCAAACTGCGGCGCGCGATGCCGCCGCCCGTGGCGCAGCGCTGCGCTCGCTGCTGCCGTTCGCGCTGTCGGCGCCGGTGCTGATCGTCCTGGTAGGGATGCTGATAGGCCGCATGTTCCGGCCGCTGCGCACACTGTCCGAGGAATTGCGCCAGCGAGGTGAACACAATCTGGCCCAGCTCCACCCCGACGCATTGCCTTCCGAAATCCAGCCTTTTATCACCGAGATCAACCGCTTGCTGCAGCGGGTCGATCGCGCGCTGTCGCACCAGCGCCGTTTCGTGGCCGACGCCGCCCATGAGCTGCGCTCGCCGCTGACGGCCATGACGCTGCAGGCCGAACGCCTCGCCGCGGCCGAGATGCCGCATGAAGCGCGCCAGCGCCTGCAGACGCTGTCGAGCGGGCTGCAGCGCACCCGCGGCCTGCTTGACCAGTTGCTGGCCCTGGCGCGCTCGCAGCAGGCAGAGGTGGCCGAGCCGCGGCCGGTGTCGCTACAGCACGTACTGCGCGGCGTGATCGAGGAATTTTTCCCGCTGGCGGAAAACCGGCGCATCGACCTGGGTGTGATTGCGAGCGACGATGCGGCCATTCTAGCCGACCAACTGGACCTGACTGTGCTGGTCAAGAACCTGGTGGACAATGCAATCCGCTTCACGCCACCGGGTGGGCGGGTCGACATCTCGGTCACCACTGGAGATGGCAGTGCAACGCTCCTGGTCGAGGACACCGGCCCGGGCATTGCGCCGGAGGAGCGCGAACGGGTGTTTGACCCGTTCTATCGGGTGCTCGGCAATAACGCGCCCGGTTCGGGCCTGGGCCTGGCAATCGTAGGCGCCATTGCGACCAAGCTCGGCGCGCATATCGCACTGGAAGACGGGGCGAACGGCAGCGGATTGCGCGTACGAGTGCTGTTTCCCCATCGTCAGTGAGCGCAGCGCCTGGCCCGCCGACTTTCCCAACAGATCGCAGCACATCAGGAAGCGGCGCAGCAGGCAGGGGCCATGCGGGACCCAAGCTGCGGCCGCCGCAGCAAAGGCCGATGCATCCGCCGCCTGGGTGCGGGAGCTCGACTGGCGCTGGAAACGGCGCAGGCCACCCTGTACTTCTGCGCATTCCGATCGATTGGGGCCACCGTGGCAGCCGAATTTTTACAAAATTTTTATGCTTCAATCGGTAAACTTCGCTGACGAACCTTCATCTTGGAGGCGTACCAACACTGGGAAATAGCGAAAATTGACAACCGAACAAAACAAGAAAAGCAAGCTGATTGCGCTGACATTGGCGGCCGTCGGCATCGTATACGGCGATATTGGCACCAGTCAGCTCTACACGCTCAAGACAATCTTTGATCCGACCCACGGCTTGGCGCTCAATGCACCCAACCTGCTCGGTGTCGTGTCCCTGATTTTCTGGGGCCTGACCATCATCGTCTCGCTCAAGTACGTCACGCTGGTGCTGCGCGCGGACAACCGGGGCGAAGGCGGCATTATCGCGCTCATGGCGCTCGCGCTAGGCTCCGTCAGCAAGGATTCGCGGCTGTACGTGGCGCTGCTGATGACCGGGGTGTTCGGCGCCGCCCTGTTTTACGGGGACAGCGTGATTACGCCTGCCATTTCCGTGTTGTCCGCGATTGAGGGCCTGGAAGTTGCCACTCCCGCCATGAAGGCCTATGTGGTGCCGCTAACCATTATTGTGCTCGTCGCGCTGTATTCGGTGCAATCGCATGGCACCGCGGGGATCGGCCGCTGGTTTGGACCGATCATGGCGTTGTGGTTCCTGGTGCTTGCCGCCATGGGCGTGGTCAACATCGCCGAGACTCCGCAAATCCTCGCGGCGCTCAATCCGATGCACGCACTCGCGTTCATGGTCGACAACCGGTTCATCGCCTTCATCGCGCTCGGTGCGATTGTCCTGGCGTTCACCGGCGCCGAGGCCCTATATGCCGACATGGGGCATTTCGGCAAAGGTCCGATTCGGATGGCCTGGTTCTTCATCACATTCCCCGCGCTGGCGCTCAATTATCTGGGCCAAGGCGGATTGCTGCTGGCGCATCCGGAAGCCATCTCGAATCCCTTCTATCAGCAGTTGGGCTCATGGAGCGTCTATCCGCTCGTGGCGCTATCCACGGTCGCGACCGTAATTGCATCGCAGGCAACGATTTCTGGCACATTTTCCATGACCAAGCAGGCGATGGCGCTAGGCTTTCTGCCGCGTATGCGCGTTTTGCACACCTCGGAAAGCGAAATCGGGCAGATCTATCTTCCTGCGGTAAACTGGCTGCAACTGGTCGTGGTGCTGATGGCGGTAATCGGCTTCGGATCGTCGGAAAATCTGGCGGCTGCCTATGGGATCGCGGTCACGGCCACGATGCTGGCGACCACCATCCTGACCTTCTTCGTCATCCGCTACCGCTGGAAAATGAATTTGCTGTTGTGCTGGGCGGCAACCGGCTTTTTCCTCGTCATTGATATCGCCTTCTTCTCCGCCAATGCGCTTAAGCTGTTCCACGGCGGCTGGTTCCCGCTGCTGCTCGGCGCGGTCCTCTTTACCCTCATGCTGACCTGGAAGCGTGGACGTCAACTGGTATTTCAGAACTTGCAAAAGCACGCCGTCCCGCTTGAGGAGTTTCTTGAATCGTTGTTCATTGCGCCGCCAGCGCGCGTGCCGGGTACAGCGATATTCCTGCGTGGCGCGAGTGACGGTGTGCCGCACGCGATGCTGCACAATCTCTCGCACAACAAGGTACTGCATGAGCGCGTCGTGTTCCTGACGATAAACATCGCCGATACGCCATGGGTGGCTGCATCCGAGCGGGTGCAGGTCGTGCCGCTCGGACATGCGTGTTACCAGTTGAACGCGCACTACGGATTTAAGGATGAGCCGGATATTCCAACCGTGCTGGCGATGTGTAGGGATGTGGGCTTGCCATTTGAAATGATGGAGACATCATTTTTCATAGCGCGCCAGACAGTGATCTCAACCCCGGGTGAGGGAATGATGCCTTGGCGCGAACACTTGTTCGCCACCATGTCGCGCAATGCGCGCGACGCTGCGGACTATTTCCGAATTCCGACCAACCGGGTCATCGAACTGGGCACCCAGGTCGAGATCTGATGTGACCGTGGTCATGGGCGCACTCTGGCGCGCCCATTCGCGCTTCGCACAATGCACAACCATGACGGTCATGGTGCCGCGCGATGTCGGCCAGGTCTGCCCGGACGCGGATCGCTATGGCAGATTTTATCTCCTGTTTACGCACCCTCCCGAAGTCTTTACAAAATTTTTAGACTTTAGCGGATACGCTTTGCCATATCAAAACAAGAACTGCATGAGGACGATATGGACGCAATTTACATCGGGGCAATCCTTCTCATCTGCGCACTAACATGCGCTCTCGCGGCAGGCTGCGAGAAATTGGGGGGCAAATGATGAACGCCTATTTCATTTCCGCAGTTGTGGCCCTGGGCCTGCTGGTCTACCTGATCCATGCATTGTTGAACGCGGAGGACCTGTGATGACGATCCAATCACTGGTGCTGCTGGGCGTGTTCCTGGCTAGCCTGCTGGCGCTCGCCTATCCGCTGGGTATCGTGCTGGCGCGCATCGGCGACGGCGGCGCGGTCCCCGGACTTGGCTGGCTGTCCGGGCTGGAACGCTTGCTCTACCGTGCCGGCGGGGTGAAGCCTGACGCGGACATGGGCTGGAAACCGTACGCAATCGCGCTGCTGGTCTTTAATGGGATCGGCGCATTGTTCGTGTTTGCCATCCAGCGCCTGCAGGGCTGGCTGCCGCTCAATCCACAAGCGCTAGCCGGTATCGGCGCCGATTCCGCGTTCGATACCGCAGTCAGTTTCGTCAGCAATACCAACTGGCAGGGCTATAGCGGCGAGCAGACCATGAGCTACCTGACCCAGATGGTGGCGCTGACGGGCCAGAACTTCTTCTCGGCCGCGACCGGCATGGCCGTGGCGTTTGCCCTGGTGCGCGGCTTCAGCGCGCGCTCGTCCAGGTCGATCGGCAATTTCTGGGTCGATATCACGCGCTCGACCTTGTATGTGCTGCTGCCCCTGTCACTGCTGTTCTCGGTATTTTTGATGGGACAAGGCGTCATCCAGAACTTCTCCGCCTACCAGGACGTGCAGCTGATCGATCCGGTGACGTATTCGATTCCGAAACAGGGCGCGGACGGCCAGGCTCTCAAGGGTGCCGGGGGCGAACCGGTGATGGAACACCTGACCGCCACGACGCAGACGATCGCCATGGGTCCGGTCGCGTCGCAGGAAGCGATCAAGATGCTCGGCACCAACGGCGGCGGCTTCTTCAATGCCAACTCGGCCCACCCGTACGAAAATCCGACTCCGCTGTCCAATTTCATGCAGATGCTGTCGATCTTCCTGATCCCGGCCGGGCTGTGCTTCGCCTTTGGCCGTATGGTCGGCGACCGGCGCCAGGGCGTGGCCCTGCTGGCGGCGATGAGCCTGATCTTCGTCGTCTTCGCGGTCATTGTGATGGGCGCCGAGCAGGCTGCCCACCCGCAACTGGCGGCGCTCGGTGTCGACCAAGGGGCGGGCGCCCTGCAGGCCGGCGGCAATATGGAAGGCAAGGAGACCCGATTCGGCATTTCCGCGTCAGCGCTGTTCGCTGCCGTCACGACGGCGGCGTCCTGTGGCGCCGTCAATGCCATGCACGATTCGTTTTCGCCAGTCGGCGGGATGGTGCCCTTGCTGCTGATCCAGCTCGGCGAAGTCGTCTTCGGCGGCGTCGGTTCCGGCCTGTACGGCATGCTCGTGCTCGCCGTCATGGCGGTGTTCATCGCCGGCCTGATGATTGGCCGCACCCCTGAATACCTGGGCAAGAAAATCCAGGCGTACGAGATGAAGATGACCTCGATCGCGATCCTGGTGACGCCGGTGCTGGTGTTGGGAGGGACGGCAATGGCCGTGATGCTCGACGCGGGCAAGGCCGGCATCGCCAATCCGGGCGCGCATGGCTTTACCGAGATCCTGTATGCGTTCAGTTCCGCCGCCAACAACAACGGCAGCGCCTTCGCCGGCCTGTCGGCCAACACGCCGTTCTACAACAGCATGCTGGCGCTCGCCATGTGGTTCGGCCGTTTCGCGATGATCGTGCCGATCCTGGCGATTGCCGGTTCGCTGGCGGCCAAGCCCCGCCTGGAAGCCAATTCCGGCACCATGCCGACCCACGGACCGATCTTCATCGGCCTGCTGATCGCGGTGGTGGTGCTGGTGGGGGTGCTGAACTATGTGCCCGCGCTGGCGCTCGGGCCTGTCGTTGAACACCTTCAGCTCTATACCAAGTAACTTTGGAGCGCAGCGGCAATGGCCGCAGCGCCCGTCACCACGGAGTCCACGATGTCGCACGCAAGCACGCTGCCCCCGGCAGCGACGTCACGCAAGACGCTCACCTTGTTCGATGCCACGCTGATTTGGCCGGCAATGATCGACGCGGTCTTGAAACTTGGCCCACGCACCCAGGCGCGCAGCCCGGTCATGTTCGTGGTGTATGTCGGGAGCATCCTGACCACCCTGATGTATCTCCAGTCCCTGCGCGGCACGGGGCAGGCCGACAGCGGGCTTATCCTGGCCATTTCGATCTGGCTCTGGTCTACGATCCTGTTCGCCAACTTCGCCGAAGCGCTGGCCGAGGGACGCAGCAAGGCGCAAGCGGCCTCGCTGCGGGGCCTGAAACAGAGCGTGATGGCCAAGAAGCTGGCCGCGCCGAAGCACGGCACACCCTGGCTTCCCGTGGCCGGGAGCGAATTGCGCAAGGGGCATGTCATCCTGGTCGAGGCGGGCGACGTGATTCCGATCGACGGCGAGGTGATTGAAGGCGTGGCCTCGGTCGACGAGAGCGCCATCACGGGTGAATCGGCCCCTGTCATCCGCGAGTCGGGCGGTGATTTTTCAGCCGTCACCGGCGGCACCCGCGTGCTGTCGGACTGGCTGGTGGTGCGCGTGTCGGTCAACCCCGGCGAGACCTTCCTCGACCGCATGATTTCAATGGTCGAAGGCGCCAAGCGCCAGAAAACCCCGAACGAGATCGCGCTGACGATCCTGCTGGTGGCGCTGACCATCGTATTTCTGGTCGTGACCGTCACGCTGCTGCCGTTCTCGCTGTTTGGCGTGGCCGCGGCCGGCGCCGGAGCACCGGTCAGCATCACCGTGCTGATCGCGCTGCTGGTGTGCCTGATTCCGACCACCATCGGCGCGCTGCTGTCGTCGATCGGCGTGGCCGGCATGAGCCGCATGATGGGCGCCAACGTCATTGCCACCTCCGGCCGCGCGGTCGAGGCGGCGGGCGACGTAGACGTGCTCCTGC
>CBFGOU010000222.1:0-7472 GCA_965650445.1 uncultured Oxalobacteraceae bacterium
TTCATGGGGACTCCAGGACTTGCGCTGGCCCCCATGATTGTCCGATACTGGGCGTCTTGCAAATTGGTTGGACCAATTCCAATGAAAGACAACGTAGGGCGGGTGGAGGCGATCATGCGCCAGCTCGAGAGCAAGCTGCTGGACGGCAGCTATGCGGCCAACGCGCGCATGCCGGCCGAGCGGGTGCTGGCCGGGCAGTTCGGCGTCTCGCGCAACACGGTGCGCGAAGCGCTGCAGCGCCTGGCCGCGCGCGGGCTGCTGCGCATCCGGCCCGGCGCCGGCGTGTTCGTCACCGACCAGCTGCGCACCGGCACCGTGTCGCCCTGGCGCCAGCTGGTCGCCGACCACCCCGCCGTGCGCGCCGACGTGCTCGAATTTCGCCGCGTACTGGAAGGCGCCACCGCCTATTTCGCCGCCGAACGCGCCGACGACACCGACCGGGCGCGCATCCGCGCCGAGCTGAAGGCACTGGCCGAGGCGCGCGCGGCCAACGACAAGCAGGCCGAGGCAGCGGCCGACACGCGCCTGCACGAAGCCATCGCCCTCGCCTCGCACAACAGCATGTTCCTGCACGTGCATAACAGCGTGATCGTCATGCTGCGCGAGCACATTACCCAGAGCGGCAACAGCCTGCGCTCGCTGCATGGCGGGCTGGCCGACGAACTGCTGGCGCAGCACCGCGCGATCTGCGAGGCCATCTGCGGGGGCCAGGCCGAAGCGGCCCGGGACGCCATGCAGCGGCACATCGATTTCGTCTCGGCGCGGGTGGAAGCCGGCTAGCGGTCCATGACCACGTGGGCGCTGGCGAACAGATTGACCCCGAAGATGCGCAGCGTATCGATCCACTGCTTTGCCTGTGTGAGGGAGGCTCCGGCGTGGTGTTGAGCCGCTTCCTGCAGCAGACAGAATTCGTTCTGCAGGGTGGTCGGAAAGATGCCAGGGTCGTCCGTGTTCACGCAGACCGGTACGATCCCCTTGCGCAGCCCGAAGCGATTGAATTGTTTTCCCGCATCGAGGACGGATTCGACCGGCGGATGCCAACGGAAGATCGGGTGCTGATGGTAATCGTCGATGCGGCCCACATAGACGTTACTCGATGGGTTGGCTTCGATCACGATGCCACGCTCGGCATACTGCGTCATCAGATAGTCCTGCAAGGCCTCGGTGAATTCGATCTCCAGAGCCGACATCCAGTCTTCGAGCGGGCGTTCGGCGGACGGCAAATGCTCGCCCTGGCGAATCAGCACGATGTCGTTGTTGCCGGGAGCCGTACGCCGATCGGCCGGTGGTCGGCGCAGCATCCGGTGATAGTACGAGTACAGGCGCCCCGCGACAGCCTCCTGATCATTCAGTACATCGATGTCGGGTACCCAGTGTGTCCTGCGATGGGCGCCGCCGTGGTTGCGGCCCTCCATGCGCAAATGAACCGGACAATTGCGCCGCAGCTGCCAGGCGCGAAACAGATCATGTGGATCAAGGCGGGCGAAGGTTTTGCCATAGACGATGGGAGCATAAATCCGGATGCGGTGTTCGAGGCGCATGGCCACGGCGGCGGCATCGCGCCAATGGGCCGATAACAGGCAGGCGTGATGCCACGCCCAGACCAGATTGTCGAGATGCTCCTCGCACGTAATGAACGATTCCTGCTGTTCCCACCAGTGCTGGGGGCGTATTCCCAGGGCGAGCGCGTGGCCGAGCCGGTCGTTGACACCGAAGTCGCAAAACGTGACGGTCTCGTCGATCTTGCGCATCCCGCTGTACGGATGACCGAAATCCTCGCCGGCGTGCACGCTGAGAATCAGGCCGCGCCGCACAGTAGCTGGCGCGGCGGCGTGGGAACGTATCGGTGTTCGGCGCAGCCACCGGAGCGCGGGTGCGAATGCTTCGATTGGCCCGTCGACCTCGTCACCGGCCACGTCGAGACAGCGAACCAGTCCGCTGAGATCCAGGCGCGCGCCGTCGACAACCGCAAAGCGCAGCGAGGAGCGGCGCAGGAACGCGTCGATCTGCCGGGCGCCGTCGAACGACCGATAGCGCAGCGAGCGAAAACGGACCGCACTGCCGCCGGCACCGTCGTTACCGGTTCCTCCATTATCACGCACAAAATGGATACACATGTGCATGCGACGGGTGGTGCGCCGCACGGCATCGGCGCGCTCTGTGCGCACTGGTCGATACAGCAGGCGCGACGCTTGGCTCAGCAACGACTCCGCCTTGCCCGGCGCGACATCGCCGGGGCTGAACTTGATCTCCGCGAAGGACTGGTCGGCGCCCAACAAGTGCTTCAGGCCGGCCGCGTCACGGTCACGTGAGCCGGCCGCCTTGCGTACTGGGCTGCTGAAGTAACGCACGAAGCGGCTCAGGCCTGCGCCATCATGGATCATATCGTTGCGCAGCAGGTGCGCAAGGTTGAGGAATGCCAGCACCGCGTGGCGCTCGACGATCAGCTTGGCGCCGCGATAGAACACGCACAGCGATGTGAGCCAGTAAAGCCATGCGGCGTGCACGTCGCCGTCCTCGAACGCCTCCATTGCACGGTAGGCCAGCTGTGCGCCGCCCTGCGGCGCAACTTGATGCAACTTCAGCCATGCGCCGGGCTGGATTGGTGAGCACGTCGACGAACCGAGTTCCCAGGCGTGGCGCAAATCGGCCTTGGATAGCCAGACCGGATCTTCCGGAGACGCTGGCTGCAACATGCGCGTCAACAGCGTGGCAAACAGCGTGGAGAAGCATGCCAGCAGGTTGCGCATCGGCCGCGCATCGCCGTTGCGATGGTCGTGCGAAGGATGGTCTTCATGCCCATTCAAGCGCTTGCTGCCCAAGGCGAGTGTGAAGAGCGCCAAGGCGCTATCCTGCGATCCGCCGAGATGAACGTGCATGTCAGCCCACTGGCGCGTGTCCTTCGCGTCAGGCAGAAAGCTGGGCGCGGCGTTGCCAATCAGGCGCTCCACGTCTGTCATCGACAGATCGGATTGCAGCAATCCGGACAGCCTCCATGCGACCACCATCGATGGATGCAGCTTGGCGCACAGACGCGAATAGCCGATGCGGCGGGTCGGCCGTGCGGCGATGTGGTCGCCGTCGAAGTGGAAGTAATCCTCGAACAGCGGATCAAGCCAGTCCAGCGACACCGGATGCGATTGGCCGCGATGAATGCGGCGGGTAGCCGCGTCCAAATCGTTTTCCCGGAAACGGCGGGCGTAGCGCGATTCGATGGAGGTGCGCGATACATCGCGTATCCATGTAGCGCTACCCGGCCGGACAGCGGCCGTATCGTCGAGCAGGCGCTCCATCAGATGCTGCAAAATGGCGGCATCGCCAAGAGGAATGGCGCGCGCCAGCAGATTAAGTGATGCGCCGATCATCCTTTCTTGAATCCGTCGGCGATGACGCGGATGTATTTGGGGTTAATGCCGAGTAAGCCAAGAGCATTTCCCACCCCATGCGAGGTTGACAGTACCTCCACGCCAAATTGGTCAATGAGCTGTTTGCTCACCAAATCGAGCCACTCAGCCAGCTCGTCGTCCAAGCGTTTCCCGTTCGCGAGCGACGCGCCAATGCTGCGCAAAATCCGATTGCGCTTGACAGCGCTCACGGCATTTCGCTTCCTTAGCATGTTTTCGAGCTGGGTCCAGAACTCGTTTGTGTTCGTTTCGGGCATGACGTCGTCTGCGGTCTCACGAATCTCTTGCGCAAGATACCAGAGCCGTTTGAAGACCGGATGATCGTCGAGGGCAGTTGAGAACGGCATCTTCGACTTGCCGTCCTTCTCGAGGTGGACGAACGGGAAAATATTTAGATAATAACTTGGATTCGGAAAGAGGTTCTCGCCGGTTTTGCTGTAAAAGGCAGAGAAGTTGGTGTGCGAAACCCTCGGAGCTTGACCAAAATAAAATTTACTCGCCTCAAAGCTTCCCATCGATGACCAGTAACTGTAGATCGCCCGCAGACCAATCTCGGCCAACAGATGCCGTCCATTGCCGACGAGCCGCTCCACCCGCACCTTTCTCTTTCCCTTGCCGTATCCCTGTTTCTTGAACAAATTATTCTGGTTGAAGTATTTTGACTGAACGGCAGAAATCAGAGCAAGGTCCAGGAATGCTGGAGTGTCGGACAAATATTCCCTTCGAAATGAATTAATTTCCTCAACCAAGGTTCGAATATAGTCGGGCGAAATCAGCGAGGTCGCCGGTGCTTCGCCGTGCTCATCGACCTCGTCGAAATCCTCGTCCCAATCATAGGTCTTGGTGGCATTGGCTGCCAAAATTGAGAGATATGGCGGACGGGCTAGTAGCGTCCACAACCACTCCTCATCGATATCCCGAAGCAGGCTAGTGGTGATCAGTTCAAAAAAGCGGCCGAAAAAGATGAGGCGCGCAGTTTGATAGCTGGTATAGAAGTCCGTCGTCGAGAAGAGAGTGACGAAAAATCGTTCGTCCTCGCCGACATTATCCAGCCGATAGCTTTGTACAAATTTCAGCTTCCGGTCGATGGGCTCAAACGCCGGCATGGGCGCGAACGAATGCACCTTCGACTCTCGTAGTTCCTTGGGGAGATGCTTGCGCTGCGCGGCGAATTCGGAATCGTCGTTCAGGTAGAGCGGGAAATTCTCGTTGTCGCGTTCGGGCGCGTTCGACGTGCCCATGTTAGCGGCAGGATTCAAATAGTCCAGATCGGTCAATTGAACGGTATTGCTGTCGCTCGCGTTGTTCAACCGCGCCAAGTCTTTGCACAAAGCGCTTTCTCGTGGTGCATCAAATTCGAAGTAGGCACCCAGGATGCTCGCAATCGAGTTCACCGTATCTTGGGATTGACCGGTCCACCATGCCAGTGCCTTTTCCAGCGAATCGAAGGATATTGCTTGGTCCGGCAAGATTGATTTCAGCGGTAAGGCAATGGTGCGCACGAACTGTAGCAATTGCCTGGCAGTCGCCGGGCGAAAACGTGTCCGGCTGTTCTCCTCCCCGTTTACTGTTCCGTTCAATACCGCGTCAACGAGATGACCGAGACTCTTCAGATCGATCAGTTCGCGTCCGTCGATGTGCACAGCCGCCCGGCATGGATTCCCATCATCGGAAAACCCGTCGAAATAGCGCTCGATCGTGGGAACGGCATGGCGTCGGTCAACGGGGAAAACCTTACGCAAATACTCCGTTGCGAGCTCGCGTGCGTCCCTCTGTAACTTCCGCTGATCATCACCCGACCGATGCTTGTTGACCAACTTCTCGGAGAAGTGATTCGACATGAGCTCGTCGTAGAGCTCAAAATGACCACTGACGAGAGGAAGAATGTAAGGGGAGCACAGAAACTTGCGGATCACATCCAGAACGTGTAGCCCTTTATCGAGGGACATGTCCACATCGTCGACAGCCAATACGATCAGCTTGGTCCCGGTGAGGGTCAATACTTCTTTGAAGTACCGGTGCGAAAGCTGCGAGATTTCCAGGCCGCCTTGATACGAAAGAAGGCGATCGAGGCCGGAACGGTCATGCGCCAGTTGCTCGTTTTCCAGCGCGCTCGCAAGCTCATCCAGCGCCCGGTAATACGCTTCGACGCTCTCCGGCCGGCACGCGCGGATCTTGTCGGCGACAGCACAATTGCGATTGATCTGGCTGACGACGATACTGAGAAAATCCTCGCCATCATTCAACAAGGTTGGGTCGACCGGGTCGAGAAACAGGACTTCTCTGAATTTGCCAGCGAAGGCATCGCTCGCCCGCATGTAGGGACGCAGATTAAACAGCATCGAGGTCTTGCCGACGCCCCGATCCCCGTGCAGCAGAATGGCATCGTGACTGCCGCTTCCATTCAAGGTCGACGAGCAGTCCGAATACGCCCGCGTACTCTTTTCGAGCTGGTCGACTACCCGGTTGGCGATACGCTCATAAATCCGGCGGTGAAACAGATGTTGGTTGTTATCGAAGCTGGCTTTTTCCGACTTGCTGAGATCGATGATGACGCTGGCGTTGTCCATGTGGCTCCAAGTAAATTGGATGCCGACTCACCAAGCAGCATCCATTGCTAACATTTACCAAAGGAAAATGTTTCCATGATGCACATATTCAAACCGATCGTAGCAAAAGTCAAGTTACCGGCCTACAAATCCAGCACCAGCCGCGCACTGCGCGCGCGCGAACAGCACGGAGTGAACTGGTCGTTGGCGGCACGCTCCTCGTCGGTCAGGTAATTGTCGCGGTGCTCCGGCACCCCGTCGAGCACCGGCGTGAGGCAGGTGCCGCACACGCCTTCCCCGCACGAGGTCATGATGTCGACGCCATGACCGGCCAGCGCGTCCACCACGCTCTGGCCGGCCAGCACGGGAATCACCCGCCCGCTCTTGGCCAGACAAACCTCGAAGGCGCGGTCGCCGGCCGTGTCCACCACCGCGCCGCTGAAGTATTCGCGGTGCAGCTGCGCGTCGGGCCAGCCGCGCGCGCCGGCGGTCCCCAGCACATGCTCGATGAAGCCGCCCGGTCCGCACACATAGATATGCGTGGCGGGATCGGCGCCGGCCAGCAGGCTATCCAGATCGAGCTGGCTGCCGGCGCGGTCGTCCAGGTGCAGGTGCACATCGGCGGCGTACGGCTTGGCCAGCAGTTCGCCGGCAAACGCGGCGCGCCCGTGCGAGCGGGCGCAGTAGTGAAGCGCGAACGGACGGCCCTGCGCATGCAGCGCCTCGGCCATGGCCAGCAGGGGCGTGATGCCGATGCCGCCGGCCAGCAGCAGTGCGCGCGCGCCGTCTTCGAGCGGAAAATGATTGCGCGGTAAGCTGATCGTCAGGGTGCCGCCCTGCTCCACCTGTTCGTGCATGGCGCGCGAGCCGCCGCGCGAATCGGGCGTATGCAGCACAGCGATCTGATAGCGGTGCCGCTCGTGCGGCGCGTTGCACAGGGAGTACTGGCGCACCAGACCATCGCACAGGTGGACGTCGACGTGAGCGCCGGCGGTGAATGGCGGCAGATCCGCGCCGTCAGGCGCCGCCAGTTCGAACAGCGCCACGCCCTCGGCCGCCTGGCGTTTGGCCAGCACCTTCACGTCGATGGTGTTCATGCCACGTTCTCCTGCGCCAGCAAGGCGTCGATCAGGCGGCGCGACTGCACGCCGCCGGCGTCGATGTTGAGCGACAGCAGTTTGCGCTGCGGATGGCGCAGCAGGTTTTGCTGCTGCAGTTCCAGCATGGCGCGGTCTTCGCTGAAGATCTTGCCCTGGCCGGCGCGGATGGCATCGGTCAGCTCCTGGTCGTGCGGCTTGAACTTGCGCGCCATGCCCCAGAAGTACCAGTGGGTGGTTTCGGTTTCGGGGGTGATGAAGTCGACCACGATGCTCGAGGCCTTGAATTCGTCCGGCGCGTTCACGCCGCCCCTGCCGGCGTGCGCCACGCCCACTTCGATCATGACGTGGCTGGGATTGGAGAAGCGGCAGATCTGCCAGCGGTCGACCGGCACGTCGTCGGCCAGGCCGTTGGCGCGCAG
>CBFGOU010000223.1:0-7469 GCA_965650445.1 uncultured Oxalobacteraceae bacterium
GCCGATCACGGCATCGAGCTCGGCGCGCGCCAGCACGGTGACGCGCGCCGCCACGCCCAGCTTGAGCACCAGGGCTTCTTCGATGCGGCGCGCGGCACTGGCCGCTTTCACGCCCACGCCGCGAAAGACCAGATTGCCGCTATTGAGCAGGCTGCGCACGCCGGTATAGCCGAGTTCGCCGACGAGCTGGCGCAGGTCGGCCATGGCGACACGCTTGGCGCGGCCCACATTAATGCCGCGCAGCAGGGCGATGTAGGAAGAGGTTGTCATGCCCGCCATGCTACCCCGACTCGGGCGCTGCGGGGCGCCCCGCTTAGCCCAGCAAGCCTTCGTCGCGCAGCGCTTGCTGCACTGCGGGACGGGCGGCGATGCGCTGCTGGAAGGCTTGCAGGCGCGGCCAGGCGGACAGGTCGAGGTGCACCGGCTTGGCCCAGTTCGTGACGGTAAACAAATACGCATCAGCTACCGTGAAACGGTCGCCGAAGAGGAAATCATGCCCGTCGAGCAATTGATCCAGGTAGGGATAGCGCAGGGCCAGCGTGGCGCGCGCCGCCGCTTTGAGCTCCTCGGCCGAGTCGGGCCGGAACAGGGGAGCGTAATTCTTGTGAATCTCGCACGAGATGTAATTGAGCAGCGCGGCCAGCTGGTAGCGCTCGAGCGAGCCGGCGGGCGGGGCCAGCTGGCGCTCCGGCACCCGGTCGGCCAGGTATTGCACGATAGCCGGCCCTTCCGTCAGCAACACTCCCTCATCCAGGGCCAGCGCCGGCACATATCCCTTGGGATTGATGGCGCGGTAGTCTGCGCCGCCCGCCGTGGTTTTCGCACGCAAATCGACCTGTTCCATGGTGAACGGCAATCCGGCTTCGAGCAGGACGATGTGCGGCGAGAGCGAGCAGGCCCCGGGACTGAAATATAGTTTCATGAGTGTTCCTTGAGACGATGGTTGGAAGAAAACGGGTGCGAACGGCCCGTCGGGAAAAACATGG
The DNA here is from genome assembly GCA_965650445.1 of uncultured Oxalobacteraceae bacterium. Lineage (GTDB taxonomy): Bacteria > Pseudomonadota > Gammaproteobacteria > Burkholderiales > Burkholderiaceae_D > Telluria_A. The sequence continues at coordinate 987 of CBFGOU010000223.1, forward strand.
CAAGAATAGACCATCGCCCGCTTCGCCGCTTGGCCGCACGCAAAACGAACTTTCACACGCGCTGTCGCTTTAACGCACGTAAAGATTCCTGGCAGCACCACATCCCACGGATGGGGATGGTAAGATTCCCAAATACAACAAGGATTTCTAAGGGGACGGGAATGAATCCAGCATACCGGCATATGGCGCTGGCAGCGGTCAAGCCAGGCATGGTGTTGTCGGACGAGTTGCTCGACAAGCAGGGGCAGGTCTTGCTGCCCAAGGGTGCCGTGCTGACCGCACGCACCATCGCCCTGCTGCCCTCGCACGGCATCGAGATGGTGGCGGTGGTGTGCGATGCCGCCCCGGCCGTGCCGCTCGATACCGGCGCCGTGGCGGCGCGCATCGACCACCTGTTCCGCAAGAACGATGCCGACAATGCCGATGACTGGGCCACCGGCATTCTGCGGCGCTATATCACCGATTTCCGCCTGGGCCGGGAGATCGAACCATGAGCGCGCTGAGCATTGAAGCGGTGGTCGCCCATCTCCAGGACTTGCCCTCGCTGCCGGTCGTGGTGATGGAGCTGCTGAGCAGCATCGACGAGGAAGATGTCGATATTTCGGTGCTGGCCAAGAAAGTCTCGCATGACCAGGCGCTGACAGCAAAAACCCTGCGGCTGGCCAATTCCTCGCTGTACGGCCTGCAGATCAAGGTCACCACCATCCAGCAGGCGATTACCTTCCTGGGCTTCCAGAGCACGCGCAACCTGATCACGGCAGCGGCCGTCACCGGTTGCTTTGTCGAACGCGACGGAGCCGATTTCGACCACAAGAGTTTCTGGCGCCATTCGATCGCCAGCGCTGCCTGCGCCAAGGTATTGGCGCGGCGCCTGCGCTTCAACCAGGATTACGCCTTCACCGGCGGGCTGCTGCACGACATCGGCCGCCTGGTGCTGGTGACGGGTTTTCCGCAGGAATACGGCAACGCCATGGCTTACCGCCGCGCCAACGATTGCTACGTGCTGGAAGCGGAAACCGCGGTGCTGGGCCTGGACCACGTCGCGGCCGGCCTGGCATTGGCTGAGCATTGGAAATTTTCGGATACCATGAAATTGGCCCTCGCCCACCATCACACACCGGATGCGGCAGGCGCCGGCTTGCTGGCCACGATCGTGCACGTGGCCGATGCAATCGCTCACGCGCTCGACGTGGCGCGCGATGCGGACGAACTGGTGCCCGCAGTGTCGTCGGCCGCGTGGACCGCACTGGGGCTCAATGAAGAAGCGTACCTGCATGTTTTCCGCGAAACCGAACTGCATTTCGACGAAATCGCCATGGTACTGATGGGCTGACGCCCGCTTTCGCAGCGAGACGCAAAAGCGGGGTGTTACTGCCCCGCCGCGGGCACGACGGCGCAAGCCGCCATGCCCGTGGCTTTAGTGCGCATAATTGCCGTTGCCGCCGCTGTTGCCGCCGCTCGATGCCGGTGCCTCGGCACTTTTATCTTCGGTGGCCTTTGGCCGGCCCTGAGCGTCCGACAGGCGATACTTGGTGCGGCGGTCGCCCATCAGGTCGCGCAGGTCGCGGATGCTCATGCCGGTCACTTCGTGCATGCGGATCAGCAGCGAGGCGCCGACCGGCAAACGGTGGTGGCGGATCTTGCTGATGACCGGTGGCGCGACTTCCAGCATGCGCGACAGCGCTGCATCGTTTTTCAGCTGCATTTTGCCCAGCAGAATGTCGAGCAGGTGGTTGGGGTTATAACTTTCCTGTGATGCCAGAGCATGGTGTGCCATGATGTACCTCGTCTCGTGTGTGGTTGAAATAATGCCGTTACGAACTTTGTTAAAGACCATATTTCGTCATTAGAAGTTCCCGGAAAAATACGCCCCTTGAGCATGATTGCCAGAACAAGCCTGATAACTGCCTCGGCACGCCTCCGGGATCGTATGCGCTCTGCGCTACCCGCTTCCTGACGCACTCGAATCCCGACCAATTATTAGACTCATATGCCTTTAGTACAACTGAAGCTGGCGCCCGAGTCCTTGTTCGAAATCAAGCTATCGCTAGGAAAGCTTGTCACATCGTCATTTCAACACATGAGGAATATTTGTGGCGCACGCAAGAGTTTTCGTTGTTTAACTTTGTGAATTGGAAGCTCACGGAACTCCTTGATTCGCAACGAACTACTACTTGGCGCACGATGTAATGAAATGTGAACATTTCCATTCGGAATGTTTCCATCCCGTCAGCGCGGAAAACATTAAATTAATGCCGTTCCACAAAGATTACAAGGGTGGATTTCATCGGCTTGGCAATATGCGCGGCGCTGGGCGATTTACGGTAAACTGGCGGCCCGCCTGGTCAACTTAACAGCATTCAAGCAACCATTCCATGCAGAAAAAAGTATTCATCAAAACCTTCGGTTGCCAGATGAACGAGTACGATTCCGACAAGATGGCCGACGTGCTCGGCGCTTCCGACGGACTGGTGCGTACCGACACGCCTGACGATGCCGATGTGATTCTGCTCAACACCTGCTCGGTGCGCGAAAAGGCCCAGGAAAAAGTGTTTTCCGACCTGGGACGCCTGCGCGAACTGAAACTGGCCAAGCCCGATCTGCTGATCGGCGTGGGCGGCTGCGTGGCCTCGCAGGAAGGCGCGGCGATCGTCAAGCGCGCGCCGTATGTCGACATGGTCTTCGGCCCGCAAACCCTGCACCGCCTGCCGGCGCTGGTGCGCGCACGGCGCAGCAGCGGCCAGGCCCAGGTCGACATCAGCTTTCCCGAGATCGAAAAGTTCGATCACCTGCCGCCGGCCCGGGTCGAGGGTGCCACCGCCTACGTCTCGATCATGGAAGGCTGCAGCAAGTACTGCAGCTACTGCGTGGTGCCGTACACCCGCGGCGAGGAAGTCTCGCGCCGCTTCGACGACGTGCTGACCGAAGTGGCCGGACTGGCCGCCCAGGGCGTCAAGGAAATCAGCCTGCTGGGCCAGAACGTGAACGCCTTCCGCGGCCAGATGGAGGGCGGCGACATTGCCGACTTCGCCCTGCTGCTCGAGTACGTGGCCGCCATACCCGGCATCGAACGGATCCGCTTCGTGACCAGCCACCCGAAGGAATTCACCCAGCGCCTGATCGACGCCTACGCGCGCATTCCGCAGCTGGTCGATCACCTCTACCTGCCGGTCCAGCACGGGGCCGACAAGGTGCTCGGCGCCATGAAGCGCGGCTACACCGCGCTCGAATACAAATCGATCGTGCGGCGCATCCGCGCGGTGCGTCCGAACATCACCATTTCGTCCGACTTCATCGTCGGCTTCCCGGGCGAGACCGAGGCCGACTTCGAAGCCATGATGAAGCTGGTCGACGACGTCGATTTCGACAACAGCTACAGCTTCATCTTCAGCAAGCGCCCCGGCACCCCGGCCGCCAGCCTGGAAGACGACACCCCGCACGAGGTCAAGCTGGCGCGCCTGCAGCGCCTGCAGGCCAGGATCGACGCCAACACGCGCCGCCACAGCGCCGCCATGGTCGGCACGGTGCAGCGCATCCTGGTCGAAGGCCCGTCCAAGAAGGACCCGGGCGAACTGCAGGGCCGCACCGAAAACAACCGGGTGGTCAATTTCAGCGCCGCCGACGCCGGCCTGACCGGCCAGCTGGCCGACGTGCGCATCACCGAAAGCCTCAACTACACCCTGCGCGGCGAACTGCTCGCCGCCGCCGTCACCTCCCGCGTGAGCCATTGAAAACCAAGACGCCCATCCAGCCCGAATACTTCATTCCCGAGCCGCTCGATAACAACCGGCTGGCCCACCTGTGCGGCCCGCTCGACGAAAATCTGCGCCAGATTTCGGCCGCGCTGGACGTCACCATCTTCCGGCGCGGCGAAAAATTCATTGTCAGCGGCCACAACGCCGCCCAGGCGGTGCAGATCCTGGAACGCTTCTACGCGGTGGCCAACAAGATCGTACCGATCGAGGAAGTGCAGCTGGCCCTGGTCGAACAGCGCTCCGGCCTGCGCCCCCAGCATGCCGACAGCACCCCGGTCGAAGCGCTGCCCGAGATCGAGATCAACAGCCCGGCGCTCAAGACCCGCCGCCACGACCTGCGCGGCCGCACGCCGCACCAGATCCAGTACCTGCGCGCGATCCTCGAACACGACATCAGCTTCGGCATCGGCCCGGCCGGCACCGGCAAGACCTATCTGGCGGTGGCCTGCGCGGTCGACGCGCTCGAACGCGACGTCGTCAAGCGCATCGTGCTGACCCGCCCCGCGGTGGAAGCGGGCGAGCGCCTGGGCTTCCTGCCGGGCGACCTGGCCCAGAAAGTCGACCCTTACCTGCGCCCCCTGTACGACGCGCTGTACGACCTGCTCGGCTTCGACCGCACCCAGAAGATGTTCGAAAAGCAGGTGATCGAAATCGCCCCGCTGGCCTATATGCGCGGGCGCACGCTCAACCACGCCTTCGTGATCCTCGACGAGGCGCAGAACACGACCGTCGAGCAGATGAAGATGTTCCTGACCCGGATCGGCTTCGGCAGCAAGGCCGTGGTCACCGGCGACGTGACGCAGGTCGACCTGCACAAGACCCAGAAGAGCGGCCTGGTCGACGCGGTCCACGTGCTCAAGGACGTGCGCGGCATCGCCTTCACCCACTTCTCCAGCGCCGACGTGGTGCGCCATCCGCTGGTGGCGCGCATCGTCGACGCGTACGAAACCGCGGCCGAGCTGGACCTGGTCGCGCTCCCGAAACCCGTGGCCGCCAAAAATGTCCGAAAAAAATAAGCTCTCGCTGTCTGTCCAGTACCCCGACGCCCGCCTGCAGGACAGCCTCACCCGCGCCCTGCTGCGGCGCTGGGTCCAGGCCGCGCTGCTCGGCCCGGCCGAACTGACGATCCGCTTTGTCGACGCGGTCGAAGGGCGCAATCTGAACCGCGACTACCGCGCCAAGGATTACGCCACCAACGTGCTGACCTTCGCCTACAACGAAGGCGACGAGATCGCCGACGACGAACCGACCCGCGCCGACATCATCCTGTGCACCGACGTGCTCGAACGCGAAGCGCAGGAACAGAACAAGACGCTGGAAGAACACGCCGCCCACCTGGTGGTGCACGGCGTACTGCACGCGCAGGGCTACGACCACCACGATGACGGCGAAGCCGAAGAGATGGAGCAGCTCGAACGCGACATCCTCGAAGCGCTCGGCTATCCCGATCCCTACGCCTGAGCAGGAGCGAACGCGCGCCTGGCCAGGCGGTACAGGCACCATCCGGCCACGTACACTGCCAGCGTGGCCAGCGCAAACCACAGCAGCGCGCCAGGGCCGGGCTGCTGCTTGAGCGGCTGCCAGCGCGCCCCCAGTGCGACGATGAACATCATCACCGGAAAATGGCCGAAAAAAACGGCCGTGGAAAACGATGGCGCCAGTCCGCCCACATCACTCCTGAACGCCTGCAGCAGCCAGCCGAAGCCCAGTGCGAAACTGGCGTCCTTCACAAAGCTGAAGCCCAGGCCCGCCGGACCGTTGAGAATTTCGGCCTGCGATTCCAGATAGCGCGACAGCACCAGCGCGAGCGCGAACACCGGCAGCGCCAGGCAGCGCGGCGGTGCCGCAAGGCGCGGCTGGGCGGCCGCCACGCCCAGCAGCCAGATCAGCCCCCAGTTGACGAATTCGGACGGGAAGCCAAGCAGCACGGCAAGCACCAGCGCGCCCAGCAGCAGCCAGCCCACCCTGCGGCGCCGCCGCAACAGGGCCGCCAGCAACAGAAACAGACAGCTGTACCACCACTCGAAGGCCAGCACCCACAGCACACCGTTGCTGCCGAAGGTTGGCACCACGAAGGGTTGCGCCAGCAACAGTTGGCCCAGCAGGGTCGCGCCGTCCATGCTGAGCACGCTGAAGTCGGGAAAGGCGGTGTACAGGCCGCTCTGATTGAGCAGTCCGGCGCCGGCGCCGTCGAGCACCAGGCCGACCACCAGCACCGGCAACAGCACCGCGTAGGTGCCGGCCGCTTTCAGCAGGAACAGGCCGCGGTACTCCGGCACCCGCTGCACGCTGGTGGCCAGCATATAGCCCTGCACGACGAAATACACGCCGAAGGCCTGGTGGCCCAATCCACTGAGAAAGTAAAAGAGATCGATCCACACCGTTCCGGCTGCCACATTGGCATAGTTGGTCAGGATCAGGTAGCGCACGTGATAGGCGACCAGCAGAAGGCTGGCGCAGGCCATGGCCAGCGTGGCCGGGCCTTGATCATTCGAAGGTTTTTTCATGGGAGGGAATAGCGGCACGCCAAAAGATCGATTGTCCGGCACGTCCCGCGGCGCCCGCTAGATCGTCCGCAAACGCGCCAGCATGCCCAGCCCGCCAACGTGTTGCGAAACGGACATAAGATCGCCCAAAAAACAGGCAAATGCGCTTTTGGTGTATGCTACGGCACATCGCAACAACGGCTCACGCCAACTATGCCAGAGCACCCTTATGACGTCCGCAC
>CBFGOU010000224.1:0-7449 GCA_965650445.1 uncultured Oxalobacteraceae bacterium
CAATATGCTCGACAAGCAGGCGCGCCGCTTCCAGATCGAACTGGCCATGGCCGCGCTGGGCCTGGCCCTGTCCGGCGCGCTGGCCTGGGTGCTGGCGCGCAGCCTGTCGATCCCCCTGAAGGCCTCGATCGACGCGCTGCGCGGCATCCGCGGCGGCGACTACAAGGTGGCGCTGGCCGTCACCACCGGTGGCGAAGTCGGCGAGCTGCAGGCGTCGATCAACGAGATGTCGGTGGCACTGGGCCGCTCGCGCCAGGAGCTGGAAAACAAGGTCGCCGAGCGCACCAAGGATCTGGTCGAATCGCGCAACGAAGCGCTGCGCGCCGACGCCGAAAAGCGCAAGCTGATCCAGAAGGTCAACTCCATCCTCGAGGACGAGCGCAAGAGCATCGCCATCGAAATCCACGACGAACTTAACGCCTCGCTGATCGCCGCGCGCCTGGAATCGCAGAGCATCCTGCATCTGGCCGGCAAGGTCGAGTCCAGCCCGGTGATCGAAGAAATCAAGCGCAAATCCCAGGCCATCACCAAGCTCGCGCTAGACCTGTACGCCAGCGGGCGCCGGCTGGTGCGCCGGTTGCGTCCCGAAGTGCTGGACATGCTGGGCCTGCACGGCGCGGTCGAAGAAATGATTCGCCACTACGACGAAGCCCACGCCGAATGCCGCTTCGAATTCCATTCCGACGGCGACTTCACCGGCCTCGAAAACGAACTGGCCATTTCGGCCTACCGCATCGTCCAGGAAGCGCTGTCGAACGTGCTCAAGCACGCCGGTGCCACCAAGGCGCGCGTGACCCTGATCGTCGATGAACCCGACAGCACCCTGCACATCGAAATCGCCGACGACGGCGTCGGTTTCTCCAGCACCGGGGCTTCCTCCGGCATCGGCATCATCGGTATGCGCGAGCGCGTGGTGGCGCTGGGCGGCAGTATCACCTTCAGCTCCGGCGCCAACGAAGGCACGGTCGTCGACATCGACCTGCCGCTGCGCTGGCAGAGCGGCAAAAGCGCCTCGCACAGCGGATGAGAGGCTGTTTCAAAATGGGCAGGGCTAGGCGCGGCGACGCAGACAGTGCGCCTGCACGGCAAGGAGCTGCAACAACGCCATGCCCATTTTGAAACAGCCTCTAAGTGGGGTATCGTAGTGGCTTTGAAACCTCAACGACCATCCCATGTCGAACGAACTTCAAACCCCATTCGAACGGGGCAACCGCAATCAAACCACCACCTGGGCCGAGTGCATCGCCTGGTACCAGGACCTGGCCACCCGTTACCCCGGCGTGCTCAGTTTCGGTGAAATCGGCACCACCGACGCGGGCAATCCCATCCACGCCGGCGTGGTTTCCAGCGACGGCGTGTTCGACCGCGCGCGCATCAAGGGCGAGGCGCGTCCGGTTTTCTTCAACAACAACGGCATCCATCCGGGCGAACCGGAAGGCGTGGACGCCTGCATGGCGCTGGTGCGCGACTTCTGTACCGACCCGGTGCGCCTGGCGGCGCTCGGCAAGACCGTGTTCCTGTTCGTCCCGCTGTACAACGTCGACGGCGCCATCAACCGCGCCGGCACATCGCGCGTCAACCAGGACGGGCCGGAGCAGTTCGGCTTTCGCGGCAACAGCCGCCACCTGGACCTGAACCGCGACTTCATCAAATGCGATTCGCTCACGGCGCAGGTCTTCAACCGCCTGTTCACCGCCTGGGATCCCGACGTCATGGTCGACACCCACACCTCCAACGGCGCCGACTATCCCTACACCATGACCCTGATCCACACCCAGGCCGACAAGCTGGGCGGCGCGCTTGGCCAGTTCCTGCGCGAGGAAATGCTGCCGCGCGTGTTCCGCGAAATGAAAGAACGCGGCTGGCCGACCTGCACGTACGTCAATCCGGTCAAGGACAGCCCCGATCACGGCATCGCCGAGTTTCTCGAAACGCCGCGCTTTTCGACCGGCTACGCCGCGCTGCACCACACCATCGGCTTCATGCCCGAAACGCACATGCTCAAGCCCTTCGCCGACCGCTACGCCTCCATGCGCGCGCTGGTCGAGACGGCACTGGGCTACCTGGTGGCCAACGCCGGACGCATTCAGACGCTGCGGCGCGTGGCCCGGCTGGAAGGGCGCACGCGCACCGAATGGCCGGTGCACTGGGCGATGGATGAGAGCCGCCCTTCGCGTTTGCGCTTCCAGGGCTACGAGGCACGCTACACGCCCAGCGTGATCGGCAATTACACGCGCCTGTCGTACGACCGCAGCGCGCCGTGGGAACGCGAGATCGACTACTACGACCGCTTCCCGGCCGACATCACGGTCAAGGCGCCGGCCGCCTACGTGCTGCCGCAGGCGTGGCGTGAAGTCGCCGAGCGCCTGCAATGGAACGGCGTGCGCATGGACCGCATCGAGGCCGATCGGGTAGATGAGGTCGGCTACTATCACATCGTCGCGGTCGATTCGCGCTCGAACGCCTACGAAGGCCATATGTTCCATGATGGCGTGCAGCTCGAACGCAGGCGTGCCTGCGTCACCTTGCGCAAGGGCGACTGGCTGATTCCGCTGGATCAGGACCAAGCGCGCTACGCGGTCGAAACGCTGGAGCCGCAGGGGCACGACAGCTTCTTCCGCTGGGGCTTCTTTAACAGCGTGCTGGAAAAGAAGGAAACCTACTCGGACTACGTGTTCGAGGATCACGCACTTGAACTGCTGCGCGACGAGGCCCCGCTGCGCGCCAGCTTCGAGCAGTTGAAGGCAGCCAATCCCCAGCTGCTGTCGAACCAGAACGCCGTACTCGATTTCATCTTCGCCAACTGCGAGCGCTACCGGGAACCCGAATGGCGCCGCTACCCGGTTCTGATGATCGCCTAAGGTCGTCCTCGCTAGCGCGTCTTCTCAATCCACCGGTCCACCTTCGCCTCCAGCAGCGCGAGCGGCACGGTGCCGTCCTCCAGCACGATCTCGTGGAATCTCGGCAGACTGAATTTGTCGCCGAGCTCCGCTTCCGCCCGGGCCCGCAGTTCGCGGATCTTGATCAGTCCGATCATGTAACCGAGCGCCTGGCCAGGCCACACCATATAGCGTTCGGTCTCGCTGCGCGCCAGCGCTTCCGTGTAGCCCAGCGTATCGCGCATGTACTGGATCGACTGCTCGCGCGTCCAGCCCTTGCTGTGCATGCCGGTGTCCACCACCAGCCGCACCGCGCGCAGCATCTGGTCGTTCAGGTGGCCGAAGTAGTCTTCCGGCTTGTCATACAGCCCCATCTCCCTGCCCAGCGTTTCGGCATACAGCGCCCAGCCCTCGGTGAAGGCGTTGTTGCCGCCGAACTTGCGGTAGTTCGGCAGATTCATCTCCTGCAGCAGCGCGATGTGAAAGTGGTGGCCCGGCTGGCCTTCGTGCAGGAACAGGGTCACCATACCGGTGCTGCCGTACTGGGCCGGATCGTTCACGACCGACCAGAACACGCCAGGGCGCGAGCCATCGGCCGCCGGCGGCGAGTAGTGGTCCGACGCCGTGGCGCGCGTCAGTTCAGGCTCCAGCCGCAGATCGAGCGGTGTCCTGGGCCGCAGCGTGAACAGCGCCGGCAGCTTTTCCTTCAATACCGCATCGAGCTTGCGGTAGACATCCAGGACTTCCTGGTCGGTCTTGAACGGCCGGTACTTGTCCTGCGCGGCGACCCAGTTCGGCAGCCCGGCGGCAGGGCCGGTATAGCCCATCTTCGGCCCCAGGACCGCATATTCGCCCTGGATGCGCGCCACCTCACGCAAGCCGATCGCGTGAATCGCGTCCGGTTTGAGGGGCGTCGTGGTCCGCGAGGCGACATAGGCTTCATACCATTCGCCCCCGTGCGGCAGGGCGCTCCAGCCGGTGCTGGTACGCGCCGCCGGGAGGTATTCCTTTTCCAGGAACTGGGCAAGCCGCGCCGTCGCCGGGCCCACCCTGGCCGCGATCGCGGTGCGGTAGGCCGCCGTCAGCGCCTGCCGTTCCTGCGCCGTAGCACTCGCGGGGATGTGGCTGACGGCCGTGTAGTAGATGCTTTTTTCCGGCGTTGCGCTCACCAGCTTCAGATATTGCGGCAGCATCGATACCACCACCGCCTTGGGCAGCACCACGCCGTCGCGCATGCCGACGCGCATGTTGGCGATGGCCTGGTTGATCCACTCGGGCAGCTGGTTGATGCGGTTCAGATAGGCTTTGTGTTCCTTGACCGTCGTGAGCCGCTGCGCCTGGTCGCCGCTGGCGAAGTTGGCCAGCACGACGGGAATGGAACCCATCTGGTCCAGCGGCAGCAGATGATCCGGATAGGCGAGCATCGACAACGCGCTCTGCAGCTCGTAGCTCAGGATGTCGTAGTTGATCTGCGCTTTCAAATCCAGCGTATCGCGGTCGATCGCCTGCAGCCGCGTGAGGTAGGTGGCCAGGCGCGCGGCGTGGCGCGCACGCAGGCGCGGCGCGATCGACAGGCCGATCTGGTCGTCGAAGCGGCGGTCGCCATTTTCGGTCGCGTCGACCGGGGCGAAGCGCGCCACGTCGTCGTAGTATTCGTCGGCCAGCTTGTCGAGCTGCTGTTTGGCCTGCGCCGCCATTTCACCGGAGACTTTCGGGGCTGGCTGCGCCATGCCGATGGCGGGGGAGAAGGCAAGCGCCAGGGCGGCGCACAAAATGCGTAAGGATTTGGTCATGGGGCGGTCTTGTGGATCGATGGGTAAAAACGCCAGGACGGGGTGAAGTCGCGGGCGATGCTCTCTCCCTTCAGGCGTGCGCGGATCATTTCGCCGGGCATCATGCCGCCTTCGAGGATGCGGTCGTGGAACTGCAGGAGCGTCATCCTGCCGCCATCGACCAGTTCCTGTTTCAGCGCGCGCAGCTGCAGCGCGCCGATCATGTAGCCGGCCTGGTATAGCGGGGGATACTCGCCGTTGAACGAGCGCCGCACTTCGGCGCGGGCATTGTCCGGCTCGTGGCCGACGCGCTCGACCAGCATCTTCACGGCCTGTTCGGGCGTGATTTTCCCTAGATGGAAACCGAGCGAGAACAGGATGCGCGCGGCCCGGTGGTTACGCCAGAACAGCATGCCGATGCGGTCTTGCGGCGTGCTGGCGAAGCCGCGTTCGTACAGCAGCATCTCCCAGTACACCGCCCAGCCTTCGACAAAGAACGGCGTGTCGAACAGCTTCCTGTGCGGCTGGTAGCGCTCGGCCATGAACAGCTGCAGATGGTGGCCGGGGATCAGTTCGTGATGCACCACCGCGCGCGCGAAGTGCGGGTTATTGCCGCGCATGGTCATCAGCTTCTGCTCGTGCGTCATGCTGTCGAGCGGGTAGGCCACCTGGATGATCTCGCCGCCCAGGAAGAACGGGCTGGTCTGCTGGCTGTCGGCCGACAGCATGTCCATGCGCCAGCTGCGCCGCGCCACTTCCGGCACGGTGACCAGCTGGTTGGCGCTGACATAGTCGATGGCTTCCTGCGCCAGCGCACGCACCATGGCCGGCTGCGCACCCGGCGCCACGTAGCTGTTCTTCACTTTCTCCATGGCGGCGTGCCAGTCGCTGCCGAAGCCCATCTCGGCGGCGGCCTTGCGCAGTTCCGCCTCGCCCCAGGCCAGCTCGCGCTCGGCCAGCGCCATCAGTTCTTCCGGCGTGTACGGAATCATCTCGCGCCGCAGCGCGCTCACCAGGCCGGCGCGTCCGACCGCATCGCCCGTCACGTTCAGGCGCGTCTCCGACGCTTTGCCGACCAGCCGTTCCGACACGCTGGCCGCGTATGCCGTCATGGCCTTGTCCAGATCGGCGTAAGGCCGCTTGATCCACCACGTCATTTGCGGATCGTAGCCTTCGTAATAGGCGTACCAGGCTTTCAGGTCGGCGCTGGCGGCGCTCAGGATCTGCAGCGCGCGGTTGGCCACGCTGCGCGTGGCGTAGGGCTTGGCCGCATCGACATCGCCGCCCGCCAGCAGCGCCTGCTGCGCCTTGCGCACACCGGCCTCGGCCCGGTTAAGCAGCTCCGCGCTGGCCGCGCCGTCCTGCGCCTGCATCAGCCGGCGCGCTTCGGCTAGCGCGATCAGCGGACGCAGGAACGGCAGCAGCGCTTCGGCTTCGGCGTAGCGGCCGTCCTGCGCGGCCAGGTCGCGCAGCTCGAAATCGATCTGGTTGCGCAGCATGACGAAGTCGATCCGGTCTTCCACGCCGTAGCTGTCGAAGGGCAGCTGGTCGAGCGCGCCGCGCCACTGCGTGAAGAAGTCGTCCAGCGCCGCGGCGCGCGCGCGCCCGTTGCGTACCGTGTAGAGCCGGTCGAGGCTGGCGTAGTCGAGCTGGTAGCGCTGCACCAGCGCCGGCATGGCCTGCGCGGCCACGCCGAACTGCGCCAGCGGCGGGGTCAAAGGAGCGCCCGCCTGCGCCGGCAGGGCCAGCGCGGCGGCCAGCAGCAGTACGGCGCGCATCAGTAGGTCGCCAGCGCCACCGGGGCGCCTTTGCGGAAGGTGTAGATGGTGACGGCCGAGTGCTTCAGGTTGCCGGCCGCATCAAAGGCATAGCTGCCGGCCACGCCCTTGTACGTGCCGGCGTGCAGGGCCGCGCCCACCACCGACGGCTCGACCGAGTTGGCCGCTTTCATGGCCTGCGCGATGAACATGGTCTGGTCGTAGAACGGCGCTGCGTACACGTCCGGCGGCTGCTTGAAGCGCGCCTTGTAGCGCGCCTGGAAGGCCGGGCCGGCGGCCTGCCGTTCGAGGATCGCGCCGCCCTGCGCGCACAGCACGTTCTCGCCGACCGCGTCGCCGCCCAGCCTGGCCATCTCGGGGCTGCACAGGGTGTCGCCGCCGAGCAGGTGCGCGTTCAGCCCGAGCGCGCGCATCTGGCGCGCCATCGGTGCGGCCTGCGGGGCGTAGCCGCCGAAGAAAATCGCCTGCACGCCCTTGGCCTTGAGCCTGGTGAGGATGGCGGCGAAGTCGCTCGCCTTGTCGGTGGTGAATTCATGCGCGGCCACCTTCATGCCGAGTGCCTTGGCCTGCTTGATGAATTCCGCCGCGATGCCCTGGCCGAAAGCGGTGCGGTCGTCGATCACGCCGACCGTTGCCGGCTTGAGCTTTTTGGCGGCATACGATGCCATCGCGGCACCGGCCTGGGTGTCGCTGGCGACGATGCGAAACACGCCCTGGTAGCCGCTCTGGGTGATCTTCGGATTGGTGCCGACTGTGGACATCAGCACGCCGGCCTGGTCGTAAACACGCGAAGCCGGAATCGCCACGCCGGAATTGTAGGGGCCCAGCACGAACTTGACGCCGGCGTCGACCAGCTTCTGGGCCACTGCCACGCCGGCTCTCGGGTCGCCCTGGTCGTCCTCGGAGCGCGCGCCGGCGAGGGCGCGCCGGCGATCATCGGGCTGACTCTCGCGGGCCTGCTGCTCTGGACGCTGACCGAGTACTGGCTGCACCGCAAGCTCTTTCACTGGGACCCGGACC
>CBFGOU010000225.1:0-7426 GCA_965650445.1 uncultured Oxalobacteraceae bacterium
CGCCGGCTTGGCCTGGGGGCGCAGCGCGTACCAGCCGCCGCCGGCGAGCACGGCGGCGGCCAGCGCCAGCGCGGCCCGGCGCCAGCGCCGCGAGCGCAGGGTGGGGAGGGCGGGGACATGCGGTAGGGTCTCGATTTTCATGGCTGAAGCCGCTTGAGCGGTGGTCGGAATGAGGGGGCGCGGGCTCCGCCGATACCGATGGAGCACCCCGCGCATGTTGCCACTATAGAAAAGCGCGGCTGGCCGCGCGCGCGCAATGCGACAGGCCGCGCGTTTGGGGCGACGAACTGCAAAAAGCTCCGATCGAGCGTACGCTGTCGCAAGGCTTTGATCGGGTTTGCGATTGCGCAATCGAATCATCCCACCTGCGCCGAAAATTGCGAAAGGGTGAGCGGTCTTCCATTTCACCGCACCAGGAGCCGAATGTGAACGAAACTACCCACCATGGCGGGAATGGATCCGCGAAGCCCACGGGCCGCGCCTGCGAAGCCGCCGAGCTGGTCTACCAGCTGGCCGCCGCGGTCGAGCGGGCCCCGGCGGTCGCGGTGCACACGATCGATGGCGAGGGCAGGGTCACGTTCTGGAACAAGCGGTGTGAACAGCTGTTCGGCATCGACGCCGAGCATGCCCTCGGGCAACCGCTGGCCAGCCTGGCCGTGCGGCTGGGCGCGGAACGCGAATTCGCCGATACGCTGAGCGCCATCTGGCGCAGCGGCGAGCCGGCCGCGGAGCGCGAATGGCAGATCCAGCGCCACGACGGCCGCCGCCGCTGGGTCCTCTCCAGCCACTTCCCGGTCATGCGCGACGGCCGCCCGCAAGCGATCATCTGCATGGAACTCGACATCAGCGCGCGCAAGCGCAAGGAAACCACCCTGGCGCTGGCCAGCCAGGTGTTCGACAATTGCCGCGATGCCATTCTGGTGGTCGACCACAAACGCCTGGTACTGGCCGTCAATCCCGCCTACGCCGGCCTGACCGGCTACCAGTCCGACGAAGTGGTCGGCAAGCCCTTGCGCCGCCTGTCCAGCGGCCACGACGACATTCCCTACGACCATTTGTGGCAACTGGTGAACGAGCGCCGCCACTGGGAGGGCGAGCTGACGGCCCAGCGCAAGGACGGCAGCAGCTTCCCGGTCTGGGCCAGCCTGACCGGCATCGAGGCGATCGGCCAGCAGCGCGCCAACTACATGGTCATCCTGTCCGATATCACCGAGCGCAAGCGGGCCGACGAGCAGACCCGCCACCTGGCCGAGCACGATTACCTGACCGACCTGCCCAACCGCGTGCTGTTCCTCGACCGTCTGCGCCAGGCCCTGATGGCCGCGCGCCGCAAGAAGCACGGCAGGGTGGCGGTCATGTTCGTCGACCTGGACCGATTCAAGGGCATCAACGACAGCTTCGGCCACCACGTGGGCGACGCGGTGCTCAAGGAAGTGGCGGTGCGGCTGGTGCGCTGCGTGCGCAGCGCCGATACGGTCACGCGCCTGGGCGGCGACGAGTTCGTGGTGATCCTGGCCGACATCGGCGGGGTCGACCAGGCCGCCCATGTGGCCAACAGCGTCATGCAGTCCGTGGCCCAGCCCTTCGTGGCGGACGGGCGCACCATCAGCCTGTCGGTGTCGATCGGCGTGGCCATGTCGCCGGCCGACGGCGACGACGTCGAGACCCTGCTCAAGCACGCCGACGTGGCCATGTACCACGCCAAGGAAAACGGCCGCAACGCCATGCATTTCTTCAGCTCCGACATGAACGCCCACGTCGTCGAGCGCGCGCAGCTGGAAAAGCACTTGCGCCAGGCCCTCGACAGGCAGGAATTCGAACTGGCTTATCTGCCCGAGATCGACATCGCCAGCGGCACCATCATCGGCGTCGAAGCGCTGATCCGCTGGCGCCACCCGCAGCGCGGCATGCTGTTGCCGGAACAATTCATCGGCGTGGCCGAGGAGTGCGGACTGATGGTGCAGATCGGCGACTGGGTGCTGCGCACCGCCTGCGCCCGCGCGCGCGCCTGGCAGGACATGGGCGTGAGCGTGGTCGTGTCGGTCAATGTGTCGGCCCTGCAGTTCGTGCACCACGACCTGGTGGCCAGCGTGGATGCGGCGCTGGCCGCGTCCAGCCTGGCGCCGGCCTGCCTCGACCTGGAAATCACCGAGGCCATCATCACCGGCGGGGACGAGCGCACCGCCGCCATCCTCGGCCAGCTGCGCGAGCGCGGCGTGCGCCTGACCGTGGACGATTTCGGCACCGGCGTGTCCAGCCTGGGCGAATTGCGGCGCATGGGCCTGTCCAAGCTGAAAATCGACCGCTCCTTCGTCGACGAGATCGGCAGCCAGTCTTCAGAGATCGGCATCATTCCGGCCATCATCGCGCTGGCGCGCAGCCTGCGCCTGCGCGTGATCGCGGAAGGCGTGGAAACGGCGGGCCAGCTCCTGTTTCTCAAGCGCCTGGGCTGCGATGAATACCAGGGCCATCTGGCCGGCATGGCCTCGGCCGAACCGGATCTCACACTCCAGCATCGCTAAGCCCATGCATTTCGTCGAACAGGCGGATGCGTGCCAGCACTTGCCCATGGTCCGACGCCTCGGGCAATTCCAGCACCAGATGGTCGTTCAGGTACACCACGTCGACCACCTCGCCGATGGCGTTCGGCAGGGCCGCGTTGAACTGCTCCGACACCAGAATGTGGTCGATGGTCGAATACTGGCCTTCGTGCAATTGGCTGAAGCCCACATGGCGCAAATGATCCTGGCGCCGCTGCAATTGATAGGCGTCGAACAGGCGTTCGGCCAGCGGGGTGCCGGTGCCCAGCACGATATTGGTGGTGACGGCGTCGGCCACGTCGTTGAAGTCTCCCAGCACCACGCGGGCACGCTTGTTGGCGCGCGCCAGGTTACTGAGCAGCACGCGCAGGGCCACCGCCTCGGTGCCGCGACGGATCAGCGAACGCAGGCTGGCCTGGGCGTACAGCAGCGGATCGTCGCTGCTGTCGCCGTTGCGGTAGTCGGGCCGCTTGGATTTCAGGTGCACCACCAGCACGTCGACGGTGACGTCGGGCGACACCGCGATGGCCGCATGCACCACCGGACGCGAGAAGCGCTTCGGGTCGCGGCTGCCGGGCGGCATTTCCACGCCGTCCGGGAAATGCGTGAAGGCGCTGCCCGGCCCGGCCAGCGGCAGGCGCGACACCAGCGCCACGCTGGGCGTGTACTTGTCGGCGCCCGGGTCGGGGTCGAAGCCGACATGGACGGCGTCGCGGTAATGGCGGGTGCGCGCCAGCACCTCGCGCAAGCTCGCTTGCGAGAAAATCTCCTGGAAACCGATCACGTCGGCGCCCAGGCGGTCGATCTGCTGCGCAGTCCAGTCGAGCTTGGCTTCGTACTCGGCCACGGTCGCTGGCAAGAGGTTGTCGTACAGCCTGGCGCCGGCAGGGGCCAGGTTGCACACATTGAAGCTGGCAAAGCGAATCTCTTGCTGCATATTAAGAAACCCTCCTGAACACTTAGCGTATCACGCGCGGCCGGGATTGCGCACGTCTGTCGCCACTTGCGTATCGGCCGGCATGCGAACTTTCAACGCGCATGCGAGTCCAACGGTGTTAAGAAAAGGCGACGGCCCGGCGCAGGCCGGTTCTCCAGTCGACGATGTCGGGGGGCACGATGAACACCACCAGTCACGCCGCGTTACCGGCCGCATCCAGCGCCATGGATTGGCTCAGCGCCAGCGAGATGGGCAAGGTCATTCGCTCGATGGACTGGTCCAGAACGCCGCTGGGTGCGCTGGCTGGCTGGCCGCAAAGCCTGCGCACGACGGTGAGCCTGTGCCTGGCGTCCAATTTCCCCATTGCGCTGGCCTGGGGGCCGCAGCGCGTCCAGATCTACAACGACGGCTACTGGCCGATTTGCGGCGACAAGCATCCGCAGTCGATGGGCCAGGATTTCAAGGAATGCTGGCGCACGGCGTGGCCCATCATCGGCGAGGCCTTCGAGCAAGCCAGCGCAGGCAGCTCGGCCTTCCTGGGCAATGTCCGCATGTTCCTCGACCGTTCAGGCTATCTGGAGGAGACCTTCTTCACCTCTTCCTTCAGCCCGATCCGGGACGACGCGGGCCGGGTCGCCGGCCTGTTTCACCCGGTCACCGAACTGACGCAGCAGAGCCTGGGCGAGCGGCGCCTGAAGGTGCTGCGCGCCCTGGCCGACGGCACCGCGCCGGCGCGCTCGGTGCACCAGGCCGTGACGCTGGCGATGCAGGCGCTGTCCGGCTTCGCGCCGGATGTGCCGTTCGCCCTGCTGTATCTGCTGGACGCCGGCATGCGGCGGGCGCGCCTGGTGGGGCAGTGCGGGCTGCCCCCCGGCACCCGGGCCAGCCCGCTCGACTTCGCGCTCGATGGCCCGTGCGGCGATGGCTGGCCGGTGGCGGCGGTGCTGCGCCAGCGCCGCCCCGAACTGGTGGACGACCTCGAACGGCGCTTCGGCCCGCTGGTGTGCGCGCCCTATCCGGAGCCGGTGCACAGCGCGCTGGTGATGCCAGTCATCCCGTCCGGCCAGAACCAGGTGGTCGGCCTGTTGATCGCCGGGGTCAGCCCGCGGCGCGCGCTGGACCCGGCCTACCGGACCTTTTACGACATGCTGTGCGATGCCGTCACGGACGCCTTCGCCATCGCGCGCGGCTACGAGCTCGAGCGCAACCGGGCCGACGCCCTGGTCGAGATCGACCGCGCCAAGACGGTCTTTTTCAGCAACGTGAGCCATGAATTCCGCACGCCCCTCACGCTCATGCTGGGCCCGCTGGAATCGCTCGCCGCGACCAAGTTCGACGCGCACGGCCAGCAACTGCTCGACCTTGCCTACCGCAACTCCCTGCGCCTGCTCAAGCTGGTCAACTCCCTGCTCGATTTTTCCCGCATCGAGGCCGGCCGCATGCAGGTCAGCTACACCCCCACCGACCTGGCCTCGGCCACCACCAGGATGACCAGCATGTTCGATTCGGCCATGAAAACGGCCGGCCTGTCCTACATCGTCGACTGTCCGCCCCTGCCGCAACCGGTGTACGTGGACACCGACCTGTGGGAAAAGATTGTGCTGAACCTGCTGTCGAACGCCTTCAAGTTCACCTTCGAGGGCAGCGTGACGGTCCGCCTGCGCTGGGAGCAGGGGAACGATGGCGGCAAGGCGGTACTGAGCGTGAGCGACACCGGCACCGGGGTGCCGCCGGAACATCTGCCGCGCCTGTTCGAGCGCTTTTACCGGGTGCCGAACACCCGTGGCCGCACCTTCGAAGGCAGCGGCATCGGGCTGGCGCTGGTGTACGAACTGGTCAAGCTGCACGGCGGCACCATCAGCGTCGACAGCACGCCCGACGTCGGCACCACTTTCAGCGTCAGCCTGCCCGGCGGCACGGCCCACCTCGCGCCCGAGCGGATCGGCGCACCGCGCCTGGCACCGGCCAGCGGCGTGGAGGCGCGCGCCTATGTCGACGAGGCCCTGCACTGGCTGCCCAAGCCCGCGCTCGGCGCGCCGCCCGATCCGGCCCCCGGCGAGAACCCGGGGCGCCCGCGCATCCTGTGGGCCGACGACAGCGAGGACATGCGCACCTATGTGCGCGGCCTGCTCCTGCCGTTCTGGGATGTGGAGACGGTCAGCAACGACAAGCAGGCGCTGGAATCGGCCTTGCGCCATCCGCCCGATCTGGTGCTGTGCGACGTGATGATGCCCGAACTGGACGGCTTCAGCCTGGTGCAGGCCCTGCGCGCCGACCCGCGCACCAGCGCCACGCCGATCATCATGCTGTCGGCCCGGGCCGGCGAGGATGCGCGCGTGGAAGGCCTGCATGCCGGCGCCGACGATTACCTGGTCAAACCCTTCGGCGCGCGCGAACTGCTGGCGCGCGTGGGCACCCATCTGGGCATTGCCCGCCTGCGCACCGAAGCGGTGGAGGCGGCCCAGCACGACGCGCTGACGGAATTGCCGAACCGGAAGTTGAGCTATGAATTCGCCGAACGCATGCTCAACAGCGCGCGGCGCCGCCATGCGCGGGTGGCGATCCTGTTCATCGACATGGACCATTTCAAGCCCATCAACGACACCTACGGCCACCAGGCCGGCGACGCCGTCCTGAAGGAAGTGGCGCGCCGCCTGAAAACCTGCCTGCGTGGCGAAGACATGGCAGGGCGGCTGGGCGGCGACGAATTCCTCGCGGTCCTGCCGCATATCGGCGGCGACGCCGACGTGGCCCACGCGGCCCAGCATCTGGTGGACTGTCTCAGCCAGCCCTACCGGGTCGGCGCGCTCAATCTGGACAGTTCGCCCAGCATCGGCATCAGCCTGTTCCCCGACGACGGCAGCCAATTCGACACCTTGCTGCAGCATGCCGATGTGGCGATGTACCACGCCAAGGAGGCGGGCAGGGCCACGTTCCAGCTCTACAAGCCCGCCTTGAACGACAGTGTCGCGCTGGTCTTGCGGGTCGAGAAGCGCATGCGCAGCGGCCTGGAAAACGGCGAATTTTTGCTGCACTACCAGCCCATCGTCGATGTGGCGGGGGGGCGCGTCACTGGCGCCGAAGCGCTCATGCGCTGGCCGGCGACCGGCATCTGCGCCAGCGACTTCATCGCGGCAGCCGAAAGCAATGGCATGATCGGCGCGATCGGCGAGTGGGGCATCGGCGAGGCCTGCCGCCAGGCGCGCCAATGGCGCGACCATGGCCTGCCGCCCCTGCGGCTGTCGGTGAATATCTCGCCATTGGAGTTCCGCCACCACACGCTGTGCGACCGGGTCGACGCGGCCTTGCAGCGCTACGGCCTGGCGCCGTCCAGCCTGCAACTGGAGTTCACGGAAGCGGCCTTGCAGAGCAATGCCGAGGCGGCGGTGGCCACCATGCAACGCCTGCGGCAACGGGGCGTGAAAACCGCGCTCGATGATTTCGGCCAGGGTTATTCGTGCCTGAGCCGGCTGGGGCGGCTGCCGCTCGACGCCATCAAGGTCGATCACGACTTCGTCATCAATCTCGCCTCGGGCGGCCGCGGCAACCGCACCATCACCGAATCGATCATCGCCATCGGCCGGTCGCTGGGGCTGGACGTGGTGGCCCAGGGGGTGGAATCGGCCGAGGTGCAATCGATCTTATGCGAACGGCACTGCCCCGAGATGCAGGGCTATTACCTCAGTTCGCCGCTGCCGGCGGAACAGTTCGAGCGCTGGTGCCGGGCACATTGATGTGGCAAAGCGGGGCGCTTGCTGCATAATAAGCGCCTCTCAGCAACCCTCCGAGCACTCGGCGTATCGCGCATGGCCAAGAAAGAGCACATCTCCGAAACTCCGGCGACCCACATGCTGCGCAAGCAGGGCGTCGCCTTCACCGAGCACCCCTATACCTACGAAGAACACGGCGGCACCGCAGTGTCGGCGCGCGAACTGGGCGTGGACGAACA
>CBFGOU010000226.1:0-7410 GCA_965650445.1 uncultured Oxalobacteraceae bacterium
CCGGCCGCGCGCCAGGCTGCGCTCGGCGTCGACATGCTCGATGCCACCGGACTGCGTAACGTGGCACTGGCCCACGACGTCTGTCCCTATTATCTGGGCAGCGAAATGGCGCGCTGGAGCGACTTGATCGTGGGCGACTACAACTATTATTTCGACCTGGGCGCCATGTTGCACGGCCTCACCCTGAACCTCCAGTGGAGAGTCAGCGTGCTGGCCGACGAGGCGCACAATCTGGTGGCGCGCGCGCGCAAGATGTACAGCGCCGAACTGGACCGCGACAGCTTGCGCGCCGCACGCGCCGCCGCGCCCGCACTACTAAGGAAGGAGCTCGACCGGATCGGCCGTGCCTGGCCGGGGCATCCGGCCGCATCCTACGCCGTGCTCGATGCGCCACCTGAAAATCTGCTGGGCACCCTGCAAAGCGCCACCAGCGCCATCACCGATTTTCTTGCAGAACAAGGTGGCCTGATCGACCCGGCTCTGCAGCGCTTCTATTTCGACGCCCTGCACTTCATGCGCCTGAGCGAAGTATTTGACGACCATTCGCTGTGCGACATCCAGGTGCAGGATGCAAAGCAATCGACTTTATGCATCCGCAATGTCATCCCGGCGCCCTTCCTCAAGCCGCGCTTTTCCCTCGCCCACAGCGTTGCCCTGTTTTCCGCCACCCTCAGCCCCTGGCATTACTTCGCCGATATGCTGGGCCTGCCCGATACCACGGCCTGGGTCGATATCGCCTCGCCATTCGGCGCCGACCAGCTGGACGTGCACGTGGTGCGCGACATCTCGACGCGCTTCCAGCACCGTGCCCGTTCGGCTGCGCCGATCGCCGACTTAATGGCGCGTCAATTCGCCGCACAAGCGGGCAATTACCTGGCGTTCTTCAGCAGTTTCGATTATCTGGAGCTGGTCGCCGATGCCTTCGAACGCAGCCATCCGGACATTCCGGTGTGGCGCCAGCCGCGCCGCATGAGCGAAAGCGAACGCGATGCCTTTCTGCGCCGCTTTACGCTCGATGGCCGTGGCATCGGCTTTGCGGTGCTGGGCGGCGCATTCGGCGAAGGCATCGATTTGCCGGGAGCACGCCTGATCGGTGCATTCATCGCCACGCTCGGCCTGCCGCAAATCAATCCCGTGAATGAGCAGCTGCGCGAGCGCATGCAACAGCGTTTCGGGGCAGGCTACGACTACACGTATTTATATCCCGGACTGCAGAAAGTGGTGCAGGCGGCCGGACGTGTGATCCGCACCGAACAGGACCGCGGCGTGGTCTATCTGATCGACGACCGGTTCGACCAGAGCGCCGTGCGTGCGCTGCTGCCGCACTGGTGGCAGGTCGACCGCGTCGGCATCAACGCAGCAGGTGTTTGATTTTCTGAAAACCGCTGCGGCTGACGGGAATACGGCTGCCATCGGTGAGCACGGCGGCATGGCTGTCGCGGCCCGGTTCGATCTGGCTGATGCAGGCAAGATTGACCAGGAAGGAGCGATGCACGCGCGCGAAACAGGCGGGATCGAGCTGCCCTTCCAGATCGGACAGGCGCTGGTTCTTCAGATACGATTTTCCATCGGCCTTGATCGACACATAATCGTCCTGGGCTTCCACCGACACGATGGCGCTGGTGCCGATCACGTGAATGCGCCCGCCCTCGCGGATCGCCACCCGGTCCAGCGGTTTGCCGCGCACAGCCGGTTCAGCGAGCACCGCGTCGATGGCGGCGGCATTGACGGCGGTCCGGCGCGCATGGGCCAGCGCTTCGTCCAGGCGCTGCTGGCTGAAGGGCTTGAGCAGATAATCGACCGCATGGACCTCGAACGCCTTCAAGGCATATTGGTCGTAGGCGGTAACGAAGATGAAACGCGCCTCGCGCCCGGCCAATTCCAGCACTTCGAAACCGGTCAGCTTGGGCATTTGAATATCGAGAAAGACCAGGTCCGGCTTGAGCTCTGCGATGGCCTTGACCGCGTCGAAACCGTTGGCGCATTCGGCCACGATCTCGATATCGCCATGGTGGCCGAGGTACTCGCGCACCAGTGCGCGCGCCAATTGCTCGTCGTCGACAATTATTACTCGCATCATGACTCCATCGTCTTGGCCGGCAAGGTCAATTCGACCCGAAAGCCGGCATCGGTTCTGGTCCAGTGGACACTGGCCTCGTGGCCGTACGCCGCGGCCAGGCGCTGCCGCACATTGAGCAGGCCAATACCGGACACGCCCGCCTCCGGCATATCGATATCAATCGCATTTTCGACGGCAACCCGCAGCCGCGAACCGGCCCGTTCGGCGCGAATGGCGATGGTGCCGCCTTCGCTTAAATGACCCAGCCCATGTTTGACCGCATTCTCCACCAGCGGTTGCAGGATCATTGGCGGCACCAGGCAATGCACCGCATCGGGCGCGATCGCGAACGCCGTTTGCAGGCGGGCACCGAAACGTACCTGTTCGATGGCCAGAAAGCGCACGGCCAGGTCGGCTTCGGCGCCGAGTGTCACGTCGTGGTTGGCATCGAGCCTGAGCGTCAGGCGAAAAAAATCGGCCAACTGCAAGGTCATGGCGCGTGCCCTTGCCGCGTCGATCGAGGTCAAGGCGCTGATCGAATTCAGACTATTAAAGAGAAAATGCGGATCGATCTGCGTGCGCAGCATGCGCAGGTCGGCCTCTTGCGCAGCCAGGGCGGATTGGAATTCACGCCGCTCGGCGCTGCGGGCTCGCTCGAATTCGATCGCCAGATAATGCCCTACGGCGCAGAGGCAGTACAAAATCACCCCTAGCGCAAACACCGTGGCGCGCAACGGCGGTGCCAGCACAATGCCGCCGTAGTCCGCCCACAAACCGTTCCACAGCATCGACATGCCGGCCAGCAGCAAGCCCGCGACGATGGCCGACAGCAAGAACACGGTCACAATCGCGCCGGGGCGGCGTTCCGTGAGCGGATAGGCGCGGCACAGATAATAGGCCGAAAAACCCGAGGCCACGCCATACAGCACCGTCAGCGGAACGGCAAACCAGCAGGCACTCCCCCAACTGGCGCCGGTGGCCGCGACTATCATGGCTGTAAATATCAGGCCAAGCAACAGCCACGCCAGCAGATACAGCATGGCGCCGCGCCGGCTGGATAATCCGGCTGCCATCAGTTACGCACTTCGACGCCGCCCATGATGGCATAACCCTTGACCACCAGCCGCTTCGATCCATTCGGAGGACGCACCGTCTTTTCCTCGAATCCGCCCATGAAGGGGGCTCCCTGCAGCACCACGGTCCAGTCGGGCGGGCATTTGATGACAATGCCCCCCATCGCTGCGAACACGTTGATCACCACTTCGCCATTGATCGAACAGTCACGCAAATCGAGATTGCAGCCCCCCATGATGGCGGTAATTTCCCCGCCCTTGAAATCCGGCGTGGTCAGGCGCCGCTGAAAACTGCCCACGATGGCGGTGGCTTCAATGAAGGAATCGTCATCGGATTTCGAATCGCCCTGCGCGCCCGCGCGCCGGGTCAGCGCGCGATACACAAGCGAGCCGCCAAACAGGATCAGCAGCGCCGGCCACACCATGCGCCATTCAAAATACAGCAGTCCCAGATTATTCAGAATCAGAATGCCGCCGGCCGCCAGCAGCAGGATGCCCACGATCGGGCCGTTCGACGAGCGCGTATCGAGCAGCTTGACCACGCCCAGCACCAGCAGCACCGAGGGCCAGAACGACACGACCCGCTGAAATTGCAGCACATTGAATGTGTCGAGCATGAACATCACGCCCAGCGCCACCACCATCAGGCCAAGCACCACCTGGCCGGCCACGCTGCGTCCAGTTTGACTATTTTTCATGGCTGTCCTCCGCATTCGGCGCGAAGCGCGCCCTGATCATCGGCTCGATCGCGATTTTCACGCCGACGGCGATAATCACGATCGGCCAGCTATTCCGGAAAGTCAGGCCGTACATCTGCTCGAAGACGGCAAACAGCCACAGGCCGATAAACATTTGCCACAAACCGGCGGAGAAATGCCGCGCGGTAGGATAGCCTACCATCTTGTTCATCCCCAGCACCACCAGCACCAGCGGCGCATAATGCCAGAGATGTTCCACCTGGACGATGTCGATATTATCCAGAAATAGCACCAGCCCGAAGCCGACAATGACCAGGCCCCACACCAGCTGGCGCCGCCACTCGTAAGATTGTTCGGTACTCACCTTGCCTCCCGTTCGAAAGAATGGCGTAACGATAGCCTCTTACGCGGCGCGGCCCAAGCACATTTCGGCCAACGGCCACCGGCTGCCGGTGAATGCCGCCAGCATCGGTCAATGGCGCCCTCGGGCGGGCTCAAATGCGACAAAGCCCGCGCCGATCAACGGTGCGGGCTTTGCGAAACAGGAATCGGCTCAGTCAGGCGGGCGGCAGGAAGGCTTCGGCCGACGGCCGGTTCTTGACCTGGTTGCGGTATTTGGTCCTCGCGATGGCCTGCTTGATGGCCTCACGCTCGATATTGGTGCGCTTGGTCTCTTTTTTCTCTTGTTTGCTGCGATGCTGCGCTTCGTCCTTATTGCCGATACGTTTAGTCATGGTTGCTCCCCTTGTTGTTCAGTAAGTCCAGTATGCGTTGCCAAGTGCGGCTACAACATAGGAGTAAGTCCAAGGCGCTTGTAGGACTTCAGGATGGCCGGGTTGTTCCCGGCCATTTCACTTCCCCGGTCAGGAGGCCCCATCCCAGCTCGCGCCGGATCTCTTCCGGCGATGGCGGCGGCCTGGAAGCGCGCGTGCGCCGTTCGAGATATTCGCGTACCAGGTGCTTGGATGGATGGGTCAAGGCAGTCATCACAACCTCCGTTTCCGAATCGCTTCGATGCTGCCGCGGTACGCTGCGGCAGCCCTGATGAATTCTGGTGCCGATCCTCGAGGCGACCGGCTAACCTGCTGAGGAAACAAGGACATCGCCGGCTGCGCCGCGATGCGTCTCACTCACACGACTTCATCTTAGGTGCGCACGATTGAGTCGACCGTACGTTGCCGCACACTGAACGCACACTGCGAAAAGCCTGTGGCGACAGGGCGTGCGGCCTGAGTCGTCGCGGGGAGGCGCGTGGCTTATTGCCACAACGCGCGCGTGCGGGCATACCAGGCATGCCGTTCGCGCATGCCGACCGCGCCGCCGTTGATGCGGTGTGCGACCGCGTCGACATCGTCGCGATCGGCCGCCAGATTACAGCCACGCACGTGCCAGTGCGCCGCCGCCGCGGGCAGGCACCACGCAGGCGTCAGCACCGCGCCGGGATCGCGCACGAAGTCGGGCAATTGCGCCGGCACCTGCGGCGCGTAGGCGAATAAAGTTGTGGCCGCGCGTGCATAGCTGTCCTTTCCAGTCAGCTGCATCAGTCCGCGGCCACGAAAACTGTAGCCATCGTCAGGGTCCAAGTTGCCTAGCCGGCCGCCGTAGACCGCGTTGGCCAGCTTGCGCGGGTTATGCGCATACTCCGCCGGCACCAGCGGGCCGCGTGGCCGAAAACGCGTCGGCCACACCGCCACCAGCCGCGCCGCGCTGTAATCGAGATCTTCCTCGAGGCAGGTCAGCGCGCCGGTTTCATGCATGACCTGCGCGACGAAGTGCGCCAGCCGGCGTGGCGTGGTGTTGATGCCGAAATGCGCCAGCACCTGGGGATGCTGGCCGTTGAAGGCGGCGCGGTAGGTCGGCAAACAATTCGGCGCCAATTCAAGCAATTGCTCAATCGATAGAGAAACTGACATGGCGGCCTCCAGCGTGCGCTTGTTCTAAGCGTAGGAAGCGCGAGCGCGGCGGTATTCATCCATATCAAGCCCGCCCCATATTGCGGACAAGCCTGGTTTAAACGTATTTTCCCATATTCAAATAATTCGTCCGATAAACTTTTCGCCAGCAATATAAGAGGATGACCGACCCGCCCTATTTATTCCCGCCAATTAATTACGCCAATAACACGGAAAGTCAGCCATTGAGGATTCTCAAACCCGGGCATAAACGTCGGCCACATAATCAAATCTCCAAAGGACAAACAATCCCTTGGGCAAAATTTACATCAATACATATTATTAAAATTCGACGGGCGTTTATCGTCATACGCGCATATCCTGTTAATCATCAGCGGTGATTCTGCCATGCGGACACTTTCAATCAAGATCCTCGGCCAGTTATGTTCCGAACTGGTTTCCATGAACCGCACGGTCAAAATTACCCTGATGGTGGCTGTCGACCTGGTCGCCCTGCCCTTGTGCTTCCTGATGGCCATGCTGCTGCGGGTCGGCGACCTGCGGCTGGCCGCCAGCGTCGGCGCCCTGTCCTATGCGGTCGCTGCCCTCGTGACCATCGCCGCGCTATCGATGTCCGACCTGTACCGCGCGGTCATCCGCTTCATCGACCAGCGCATGCTGATCGGCACCGGCCTGGCGCTGGGGGTAGCCGTGCTGAGCCTGTACCTGGTGCTGCTGGCCCTGAACGATGCCGGCTTCCCCCGCAGCGCGCTGGCAATCTACTGGTTCGTGGTGTTTTCCTACGTGGTGACATCGCGCCTGGCCATGCGCAATCTGTTACGCAAGCATGCCGCCGAGCGCAGCGCCGGCGACCAGGCGGTGGCCATCTATGGCGCGGGCGAACCGGGCGCCCAGCTGGCGTTCACCATGCGGGCAAGCAACGAATATCGTCCCGTATGTTTCTTCGACGACAAGCACGCGCACAATGACAGAACCATTGCCGGCTTGCGCGTGTTCCACACCGACCGCCTGGTCGAAATGGTCAACGCCCTGTGCATCCGTTCAGTCATCATCGCCATCCCGCGCGTGTCGCCGCAGCGCCTGCGCGACATCATGCAGCGCCTGGCGCAAGCCGGCGTTCCCACCCGCATCCTGGGCCGGCTGCTGGCGATGGTGGACGAAAAAAGCGCCGCACCCACCATCCGCGAGCTGAAGGTAGAAGACCTGCTCGGGCGCGCTCCCGTGCCTCCGCGCCACGAGCTGTTTGCCCGCTGCGTCCGGGGCAAGACGGTGCTGGTCACCGGCGCCGGCGGCTCGATCGGCAGCGAACTGTGCCGCCAGATCGTCACCCAGGAACCCGCCCAGCTTCACCTGCTGGACCATTCCGAATTCGGCCTGTACACCATCAAGCAGGAACTCTGCAACCGCTTTCCCGGCCTGCCCATCATCGCCCACCTGGGCTCGGTATGCAGCGTGCCGCTGGTCGAGCGCATCCTGCAGGACCAGCAAATTGACACGATCTACCATGCGGCCGCCTACAAGCACGTCCCTTTAGTCGAAAGCAATATTGTCGAAGGATTGCGCAACAACGTGCTGGGCTCCCAGGTCATCGCCGCCGCAGCCGCCCGCTTCTCGGTGCAGACCTGCGTGCTCATTTCCAGCGACAAGGCGGTGCGGCCGACCAACAT
>CBFGOU010000227.1:0-7400 GCA_965650445.1 uncultured Oxalobacteraceae bacterium
ATAGGCAGGAGAGCGGACCGGAAGCGCCGTCTCGACCGCGATGACGACGACGGCAGAAGAAGGAGAAGAAGGAAGACAAGAAAGAGGATAAGGACGACGGCAAGACCGACAAGCCCAGAATCTTCATGATGCCGATTAAGAACGACGCCTTCACCCGCAACATCAAGCGACTGTAACGACAATGCGGCCCGCGCCTGGCCGGGCGGGCCGCCAGGTGACCTTTTACCTACCGGAGTTTTTGTGATTAACTTTAAATCGGCACCACGCGTACTTTCCCGGTTCTTGTGCCAGTCGCCCAAACAGACGAAGCCGTCGATTGGGCCGGGCGCGCCCTCCTCGTCCAACAAGAAAAACCTGTCGGTGCCGAGCGCGCTGAAAGCATTGACCAACCGCGCGAAGACTTCCTCGACGCAGAACCGTCCAATCGGCCCGCCCCAGTTGCCAGGGGCGTCCGCGGCGGAGCATCGCGAATCCATGGTGAAAGACGCGATCGCCCACATGAATCGGCCGGCGCCGACGGTTGCACGGCCTGTGCCAGCCGCCACCAAACTCAGTCCCCAGATCGAGGCCAGGTTCCAGGCGCTCAAAGGCGGCCCCGTGCCACCCTTGTCGACCGTGTTCGACCGCCATACCGCGCTGGCAGCGAAGGGGATGCCTCACACCGCGCCCGCCCCCGCGACGGATTCGGACCTCGACCCGCTGCTGCTGGCACGATTTGCTGCGCTCAAGGCTGGCAGCCCCGCTCCGGCCGGCCCCGCCGCGGCGGAAGAGCCGGCGCAGGACCTGCACGAGCAGGTGCAGGCGTTGAGAAAGCGCTTTTATCCGGCCGCAACGGGCCGCGCCGCGTCGTCCCCGGCGGCCGGCGGGAGCTCCAAATCCCGGCAGGCCGAAGGACGTGCGCCGGGAGCGAAGGTGCCGACGCGCTCCGCGTCCGCGCCCGCCTTCACCGGCGGCGCCCGCAAACACACTGGGGCCGAAGCGCAGGCGCTGGGACTGAAAGTGGCGACCCGCTTGCCACCGGCGCCGCCATCACCGCAAGCTTCGCCGCAGCAGGCCAAAGTGACGACGCGCTCGGCGTCCGGGCCCGCCTTCACCGGCGGCGCCCGCAAATACACCGCATCCGAAGCGCGCGCGCTGGGACTGAAAGTGGCCGCCCGCACGCCACCGGCGCCGCCGTCGCCGCAGCAACGACGCACGGACTAAAGGGCAACCTCGAACAGGCGCTGATTGTCGCGAGCTCAGCGTGCAGGCTAACGTTTCATGCATCATCAGAACCAATCAGAAAGGAAGGTCATGGCTGGACAAAGAATTGAGAGATCTCACGGCGTCGGATCGCCGGACCGGACGAGTCCAGCGCCGCCCGAAGTCACCCCTCGTACGGGAGCACGCCAAGCGCCGGCCCGCGCGCAGTCCCCGATGCTCGACGCGCTTGCCAGGAACCGGCCGCGCACCAGGGCCGGCACACTGTCACGCGCCGGCCGGACCGCTAACTTGCCACCGCAAACCACGGTGATCGACAGCTTGACACATGCAATTGAGGCGAAGAAAACAGTGGATATGGCGCTGCGGGATGGCAGGGCGTGGCAAACACTGGCCGGTGGATCGGGGCCGGGCTTTACCGACACCGACGAGGCCCTGCGAGCCACGGACGGCGTGATCGCGTCTGCCCGAAGCGGGCTCGACGCACTGGAGCAGGCCAATGACATGGGACTGGAGCCGCCGTCAGGCTACGATAACGCAAAGGTGGAGATGATCGGCTTTGTGCTGCAAGCCGCCGAATTTGCCATCGTGGTGCTAAACAATCAATTCGAAAAATGGAACACATCCGGATTCACGATCGCCATGCCCCCCCCAGGCATCGAGGCGGCTACGGAAAATCAGCAACACGCGCCGGGTGCCCATGACCGGGCTCAGTCATCGTCAACGTCCACCGGTCGACAGCTGCCGTCGAGCACGATGGTAGCCGCGATCGGAACGGCGCTTGCCGAGATGACCAGCAAGCGCGACAAGCTTCCCGCCTATGAAAAAATCGCCCGTGATTTCCCAGCGTGGCTCAAGCAAGGCGCAAATCACAGTTACCTGCAGCGGCACGAAACGAAGATGAAGCTGACGCGGCGACTCGCTCAGTCCGTCACTCGTGGCATGAATGTCCGCATTCTCGAGCTCAACGTTGAGCGGCTCAAACTGTCCGGCTTGCAGTTGGCGCCCATTCTTGATCGGACGGGCGCGAAGACGATCAGGCAATTCGACGATAACCCAGAGTTGCATAAAGCGTGGGACGACATCGGCCAGGCGGAGGACCTCGACCCGGACCAGTTGGGCAAAGCCAAGTCGATCGCACTCCCCCATCTGCACGGGATCAACGTTTTCAGCGACGAGCTATGTCTCGAAGCGGCGAACATGATAGAAATGAACGACGCGTCCGATCTTTGGCGGTACGCGCTAGACATGGCCGGCGCTTTCAAAACCTATGCGTCGTGCTTGCGCGGCCTATGCGACGAAGCCCGCGCCGGCCGTCCCCTGCCAGGCAACGAGCTGGCTGCCCCACAGGCGTCGGCATCGCCGGGAACGGGCGCGTCCTCGTCGAGCCAGTCACGGCGGACAGAGGGCGCTCCCGGGACGGCCCAGCCGCCGAAAAACAGGCAAGGCAGTGCGGCGCCGCGCAACGCTCCTGCCGTGCCGGAGCATCCTGTCGAAGCGTCCGCGGCGGCCGCCGGGCCACGGGTGAATTACCGTGAGATCGTCGAGCGCGCGGGCGCCAACGTCATATCGGTTGCGCACGAACTCGGCAAAGACGCGCATACACTCGAATTGATGCAGGACCCCATGTTCGACCCTGTGGACGCCGCGCAGTTCGCCCGGAAATCGGCCGAAAGCTGGTTCGGCGACACCGGCAAGCTTCGCAAGGCAATCGGCAAAGCGCGCGCGTCGGGGCCCGCAAACGACAATCGGATCGACGCGTTGTCGGACCGTCTGGAAGCGTTGAGGCTGGTTCAAGGAAGCATTGCGGCCACGGAATCCGATGCGATCAAGCGTCTCGCTCGTCCAGAGGAAAAGCACCTGAAGCAATTGCTGCAATTGAAGGAAATCGCGCGTATCGATCCGCCGGTCCGGCTCCCCTCCGATGGCGACGTGGGCGACAAAGGCACGCTTTTCGAATCGAGAATTGAACTCAAGCCGCTTTCCAACGGCGAGCGGGCACGGCCTTTGTTCATCCATTTGCACACGTCCAAATTGGTCGATAGCGAAGCGGCGCGCACGCTGCCCTTTAAAGCACTGACGGCGATCCATGTGAAGACAGAGGCGCAGAGAGCGCTGGGGGCGAAATGGGAACAGATCGCGAATGCCTCGGGGGCGGTGCACCGGGGCACGATCCGCAGCTCGTCGCTGCTGGGCGAATTGAGATCCTACCGCCCCCCAGCGTGAGTGAACGCGTGCCTTCGAGCACGAACTGATTGGCCGGCGACGGGCTGGGCGATGCGCGATCGGCGCGCGTTGCGCGAGCAGCGGGCTTTGCCTGCATTGGAAAACATGCACGCATGGCTGCTGACTAGTCAGCGCTCCTCGCTGTCGGCCGCGGTACCGCCATGGCCATCGATCATGCGCTCCAGAGTTCCTTTAGGAGTCATCTGCAATCAGCCGTTCAGCGAGCGGCCGCCGTCAACGATGATTTCGGCGCCGACGGTCCATCGGGACTCGTCGGAAGCGAGGTACAACACCGCCTTTGCCACTTCCTCCGGCGTGCCGAAGCGGCCGAACGGAATGGTTGCGGCAATGTCCTTGTTGACCTGGTCGCGGTAGGCGTCAGGGATGCCCAGCTTGTCGTACAGCGGCGTTTCGACCGGGCCAGGACTGACGGCGTTGACGCGAATGCCGCGTCCGAGCAGTTCGCTCGAAAGCGTCTTCGACATGTTCAAAAATGCAGCCTTGGTCGCGCCATATACCGACGAACGCGCCGAGCCGACGTGCGCGTTGATCGACGTATTGAGCACCACCGATGCGTGGATCGCGAAGACAGGCAACAGCGCCTGAATCAGGAAATAGGGCCCCTTGACGTTGATGTCGAACGAGCGATCGAACATGTCTTCCGTCCACTCTTCGATCGGCGCCCAAACGGATATGCCAGCGTTGAGAAAGGCGATATCGAGCTGGCCATAGTGAGCCTGGACGGCTTGCGCCAACTCCTTCTGAGCGTCGACGCTGGCTGAATCGGCGCGCAGCACCAGAACCTCGGCGCCAAGTTCCGCCTTGGCCTTCTGAATGGAATCCGGATTGACGCCGGTGACGATGACGCGTGCGCCTTCGGCGAGGAACTGCTTGGCCGTTTCGAGGCCAATGCCGCTGGTGCCGCCGGTAATGAGAGTGCGTTTGCCTTGCAAGCGAGACATAAAAGTTTTCCTGTAGATTATTCATGGTCAAACCAACGTTGGCTGACCTTCCGTGGGGAGAACTATGCCATCATGCTTGAAATTCGATAAGATCGTATTTTTGTATATGATTCATGCTCATATTGCATGAATTGGAGAGTTTACTTTGGACCTGTTTCTTGTGATGACCTGCTTCGCGCGTGCGGTGGAGACGGGCAGCTTTTCCGCTGCCGGCCGCGACCTGGGCCTGGGGCAGCCGAACGTCAGTCGCTACGTGGCGGCACTGGAAGAGCATCTACAAACTCGACTGCTGCACCGGTCAACGCGCATGCTTGCCCTCACGCCAGAGGGGGAACGCTACTATGCGGAAGTCCGGCGCATCCTTGACGCCGTGGCCGAGTCGGAATCATCCTTCAGGGAGAACGTCGATCCGTCCGGATTGCTGCGCGTCGCCTGCCCGACCGCGCTGGCCCATGCATTCGTACTGCCGCATGTCCCCGCCTTCCTGGAACGCTATCCAGGGTTGGCGCTGGATCTCCAGATCAATGATCGATATGTGAGTCTGGTAGATGAGGGAGCTGAACTGGCGATCCGGATCGGCCATTTGGAAGACAGCGCACTGCGCGCGCGGCGCATCGGTTTGTTCGAGCGCGTGTTCGTAGCCAGTAAGGGCTATCTCGCTAAACGCGGCGTCCCCGTCACGCCCGATGAGTTACGCGGGCACGATTGCGTGATCTACACCCTGCTGTCATCAGGTGCCACATGGCGCTTCCGGGATACCGAAGTTCCGGTATCCGGCAGGCTCCGGGTCAACTCACCTGAGGCCGTACGCGAATCGGTCAATGCGGGACTAGGGATCGGACATGGGCCGGAATGGCTTTTCGAGGAAGGACTCAAGAACGGTAATTTGCAGTTGCTGCTGACGGGGCACACTGCCCCTCCGGTCCCGGTTCAAATCATCTATGTCGCAAACAGGCTGCTTCCAACGCGGGCCGTCGTATTCATGGATTTCATCGCTGAAGCGTTTTCAAAAGTTCCCGCACTCAACGCACCCCATTAGCTGTCTCTAGTGCGACAAGGCTATTATTACTTGCCGCGCCGGCTCAATCAAAAAGAGGGGTCCACACCGCGCCAACGAGCTTGTTGGCGCCGGCGTTACGACGCGGGGCGCGCGGCCACCCCAACCGTCGCGTCGCCGCCCAGCGCCTGATACACGGCGACATGGGCAACCAGGCGGTCGAGCCGGTTGGCCGCCACCGTCGACGCGGCCGAACGGCGCGCTTCCTGGGCATCGAGCCAGGCTTTGATCGGTACGCTGCCGGCCCGGTACTGGAGTTCGGCGATGCGCTCGGCCTTGCGCGCCGTGGCCAGCGCCAGCTCCAGGTAGTCGGCCTGCTCGGCCAGCTGGTTGCACTGCGACAGCGCGTTTTCCACCTCCGCCAGCGCCCGGTAGAACGCTTGCCGGAATCCGCTCACCGCGCTCTCGTAGTCAATCTGCGCGAGCTTGCCATTGACCTTCATTTCCTTCCATTGGAGGAAAGGCAGCGCCAGACTTGCGCCCAGCCCCGCTGCCGGGTTGCGCAGCACGGCCAGCAGTGCCTCGCTGCTGCTGCCCAGGCTTCCGGTCAGGGCCAGCGGCGGGTAGAAGTTCATGCGGCTCAGATCGCCTGCCGCCAGGGTGGAGCGCAAGCGCAGTTCGGCCGCTTGCAAGTCCGGACGGCGCGCCAGCAGCTGGGCCGGCAGGCCCGCCGCAATGAGCGGATACGCCCCCTCGGGCAACTGGCGCGGTTCCGGCATGGCCTCGCCGGGCGGGGCATCGAACAGCAAGGCCAGCGCGCTGAGGTTTTCTTCGCGTTGAGAGCGCAGCTGCGTGAGCTCGGCGCGCTGGCTGGCCAGCGCCTGTTCGGCCTGCAGCACATCGAGCGAGGCGATCAGGCCGGCGGCGTGCTTGACGCGCGCGACCTGCAAGGCTTGCTGCGCATGGGCGATACTC
This sequence comes from uncultured Oxalobacteraceae bacterium, assembly GCA_965650445.1. GTDB lineage: Bacteria > Pseudomonadota > Gammaproteobacteria > Burkholderiales > Burkholderiaceae_D > Telluria_A. The sequence continues at coordinate 6,361 of CBFGOU010000227.1, forward strand.
TGGGCGGCCAGTTCGATGCGCTGGTTCACATAGCCCAGCTTCCAGTACAGCCCCATGGTGGTGCCGGTCAGGGACAGGGCCAGGCTCTGCCGGTCCTGTTCGCTCGCCTGCGCCGCCCAGTGCGCGGTATCGCGCTGCAGCGCCAGTTTGCCCCACAGGTCGGCCTCATAGGAAATGCCGGCGGAGGCCGACACGCCGTGCGAGGGATTCGGCTCGCCGCGCAGGTTGCGCCCCGCGGAAGCGCCCAGCGAGGCGCTCACTTGCGGCAAGGAATTCCTGTCCGTCAGCCCGGCCTGCAGCCGGGCACGCCGGACCGCGAGCGCGGCAACGGCCAGGTCGCTGTTGCGCCGGAGCACCTCCTGCACCAGCGCCTCGAGCGCCGGATCGTTGAAGTTGCGCCACCACTGCCCTTGCTGGCGCAGCTCCGTGGCCGGGCCGGTGGCGTTGCGCCAGGCGCCGGGCACCTCCAGCTTCGGGGTGGCATAGGGAGTGGTGACGAGCGACGCACAGCCCGACAGGAACAGCGCGCCGAGGGCGGCGGCATGAGTACGCATTGACATTCTCCTGATTTAAGATTCGCGGGCCAGGGCCTCGACCGGATTGAGACGGGCCGCATTGCGCGCGGGGACAAAACCGAACAGCATCCCCACCACCGTGCAGGTGACGAAGGCGGCAACGATCGCGCTGGCCGAAAACACCATGGTGAATTCACCGCTGGCGTTGTCGAACAGCAGGCCGACGGCGAACGCCAGCCCGATCCCCAGCACGCCGCCGATCAGGCACACCAGCACGGACTCGACCAAAAACTGCTGCATGATGTCGCTCTGGCGGGCGCCCACTGCCATGCGCACCCCGATCTCGCGGGTGCGCTCGCTGACCGACACCAGCATGATGTTCATGACGCCGATGCCGCCAACGAGCAGCGAGATCAGCGCGATCGAGGTGATCAGCAGGTTCAGCGTGCCGTTGGTGTTTTCGATGGTCTGGCGCAGCTTGCCGTTGTTCGACAAATAGAAATCGCGCCCGGCCTGGCGCTGGTC
>CBFGOU010000228.1:0-7324 GCA_965650445.1 uncultured Oxalobacteraceae bacterium
CCATTCGATCGACAATGCCAGCGGACGCGTGTCGCTGGGCTTGAGCGCACCGGACGGCGCAAACGCCAAGGGTAAAGCAAATGTCCTGCTCATTACCTGTCGGCCGCGCATACCGGTACTCGATGGCGCGGCAGTCAGCGTTATTTCGGCCACCATGGTTGGCGCAGCGCGCGCGGTAGGACGTCCTGGCTTGCCACTGATTCATAAAATGGCGGTCGAACGATGAGCGCCTTCGGCCGCTGGCGTGGCGGCTCGCACCTGCTCAGGCCGAGTACCTATCTTACGGGCTTCAGTTTGATCGAGTTGCTCGCTTCCGCTGCGATTATCGGGTTGCTTGCGTCGATTGCCGTCCCGGTTGCCGAAATGACCGTCAAGCGGCAAAAGGAGCGCGAATTACGCATTGCCTTGCGCGACATCCGCCAGGCGATCGACTCGTACAAGGCCGCCACGTCGGCGGGACGGATCGCGATCCTGCCGGAGCAGAGCGGATATCCACCGGATTTGATCACGCTGGTGAGCGGCGTCGAGGACATCTCCAACCCGGGGCGGCCAACGATGTATTTTTTGCGCCGCATACCGGGCGATCCCATGTCCGCCGACGCAGCCGCCAGCGCGGCCGATAGCTGGGGAAAGCGCAGCTATGCGTCCGATCACGCCAGCCCGCGCGAAGGCGACGATGTGTTTGACGTGTATTCCAAGTCGGCGAAAACGGGCCTGAACGGCGTCCCGTACGCGCAGTGGTGACGATGCGCGCGCGCGGCTTTACCTTGATAGAAGTGCTGGTCACGATGGCGATTGTCGCCATGATCGTGACCCTGGCGGTACCGCGCTATTTTTCCAATGTGGAGCGGGCGAAAGAAGATGTCCTGCGTGAGGACCTGTATATCGTACGCGATGCGATCGACAAGTTTTACGCCGACAAGAATCGCTATCCGAACGAGTTGCAAGACCTCGTCGTTGAAAAGTATTTGCGCGCCGTCCCGGTCGACCCGTACACGAAAAGCGCGCGCAGCTGGGTGGTCATTGCGCCGGAAGATACCAGTCTCGGCGCGGTCGGCAACGTGCGCAGTGGCGCGCCGAACAAGGCGCGCGATGGCACCTGGTTCAGGGATTGGTGAAATGCGGCACGCTAGAGGATTCAGTTACCCCATCGTGATGTTCCTGGTGGCCGTGTTGTCGCTGGTGGCCGTGCGCGCCCTGGAGAACACCATTACCGCCGAGCGGCGCGACCAGGAGACCCAGTTGCTGGCCGTCGGGGAGACCTTGCGCAACGCGATCCGCTCCTACTACGTCAACACGCCGGGGACGAAAAAAGAATATCCGCCGGCCGAAGGATTCTGGAATGCTCTGCTGAACGATACGCGCACCTCCCGTCTGCAGCGGCATTTGCGCAAGGTGTTTCCCGATCCTGTCACCGGTTCGTCGGATTGGGGATTGGTGTTGAGCCTGGATGGTGATTTTGTAGAAGGTGTGTTCTCGAAATCGGCGCGCAAGCCTGTCAAGTCGGATGGTTTTCCGCCCGACCTGGCCTGGTTCAAAGGGGCTGCGCACTATAGCCAATGGACGTTCGTCTATAAGTCGAACGGTACTTGATTTGAAAATGGAAGGGGATCTGGATGAAACAAACGACGGTCAAGCGCGGCAGCGCCGGCTTCACGTTACTCGAACTTCTGGTGGTGATCGTGATTATCGGCCTGTTGGCAGCATTCGTGGCGCCTAAGTATTTCGGGCAAATTGGCAAGTCCAAGACGCAGATGGCGCGCGCCCAAATCGAGGCGCTGGACAAGGCAATCGATCAGTACCGGCTCGACACCGGCGCGTATCCGACCACCGCCCAGGGACTGGCCGCGTTGTCGGTGCAGCCGGCCAACGAAGCCAATTGGCGCGGCCCGTACCTCAAGAAATCCACGCCGACCGATCCGTGGGGGAAGGCGTATATCTACACGTCTCCGGGGACCGCGGACCGGGAGTTCGAGATCGTGTCCTATGGCAAGGATGGGGCGGCAGGCGGTGCGGATGAGAACGCCGACATCAGCAATTTTTCGAATTAAGCGACTGAATCGGCATGCGTTTTCGGGTGAAGGTCTTGGATACATCGATGGCGGTATCGATTCTTGAAATCGATGCCGCCAATGCCGGCGAAGCGCGCCATGTCGCTGCAGCGTCAGGCCTGCGCGTGTTGGATCTGCGTCCGCTCGGCGCAATTGCGCGGACCACGCGGCAAGCTGCCTTCAACTTGAGTGTGTTCAACCAGCAGTTGTATTCCTTGCTGGAGGCGGGGCAGACCCTCACCGACGCGATCGATGTACTCGGCCGCAATGACCGTCGCGGCAAGCATCGCGCCGTCTACGACACGCTTTTGCAAGGGCTGCATGAAGGAAATCAGTTGTCGAGCGCGATGGCCGCCCTGCCGTCGGTGTTTCCACCGCTGTACGTAGCGATGGTACAAGCGAGCGAGACCACAGGGACCGTGCGGGCCGCCATCGAGCGCTTCATGCGCTATCAGCGGCAGGTCGACGAAATCCGGGGCAAATTGACCGCGGCGGCAACCTATCCGGCAATTCTGCTGGCGGTTGGCTTCATCGTCATCGCCTTCCTGATGCTGTATGTGTTGCCGCGGTTTAGCGCCGTGTACGACGACGCAGGTTCAACTGCGACCAGTGGCGGCTTTGTGCAAGTGTGGGGTACCTTCGTGCGCAACAATACCGGGATGGCGTGGTCGCTGGTTGCGGCGGTCGGCGCGGCGGCGCTCACCCTGGTGCTGCACGCCGGCACGCGTGGCGCGGCCTATCGGCGGGTTCTGGCCACTCCCTGGATCGGCGAGCGCATTTTCGTGCTGCAGCTCGGCCGCCTGTACCGGACGCTGGGAATGCTCATGCGCAGCGGCATCAGCGTCATCGCCGCAATGCGCATGACCGAAGCATCGTTGCCTGCGGTAATGCAGGGAAAATTGGCTGCAGCGCTGAAGGCGGTCAGCGAAGGCAAGGCACTCTCGCTCGTCATGACGGAGTGCGAACTCAGCACGGAAGTCGCGCAACGCTTGCTGTTGGCCGGTGAGTCCTCGGGCAACCTCGATGAGATGATGGAACGCATTGCCGATTTCTACGACCAGGAGACCGCCATCTGGATCGACACGGCCAGCCGGCTGGTCGAACCCATTCTGATGATCACCATCGGCCTGGTCATTGGCGGAATCGTATTAATGCTGTACAGCCCGATCTTTGATCTGGCCAATATCGTCTGAGTGAAGGTCTGCTTGTCAAAATGATGCTGAATTTGCAAAACCTGATAGATGCGCGGCGCGCGTCGACGTTTCCGGCGCAATGGCTGACAATCTTGTGTGCGCAACATGCTCTTGAGCGTATGGCGATGCTCGAGCAGGTTGCCGCCAGCGTTGGCTATGCCTTGCTCGACACGGGAGCGGACTGGAAGGTGGTCCCCGCGTTCGATCTGGTTCCGTACACGGTCATGCTGGAGCGTTTGCTGGTCATCGGTCATGACGAGCAGGGCAGGCTGGTGGCGGTACTTGGATTGCCTTTCGAGCCCGACAGCGGAGCGTGGCTGGCGCGCTACCCCCTCGACACGATCTTCCTGGCCGATCCGGATGTCATCCAGGCCAAACTGGAATCGCACGAGTTATCGTTCAGCGCGGTTGCCGATGCGGTCGGCGACGATCAGCTCAGCGAGTTGGTGCGCGATGTCAGCGATGAACTCACGCTCAGCTCGATCCAGGAGGAGGCCAGCCCCGCGGTCCGTCTCATCAACTCGACGGTTTTCGATGCCTTGCGATATGAGGCGAGTGACATCCACATCGAGTCCCTGCCGCAAGGGCTGGTGATAAAATTCCGTATCGATGGTGTGCTGAACCATATCGCAGCGGTTAATAATCTGTCCTTGGCCGAGCAGGCAATCGCGCGCATCAAAGTGCTCGCTGAACTCGACATCGGAGAAAAGCGCATTCCGCAGGATGGCCGGTTTCGCGTGGCAGCAAAAGGCCGCGATATCGACATCCGTGTCTCGATCATGCCCAGCATCCACGGCGAAGATGCGGTGCTGCGTGTGCTCGATAAAAAGGCGCTGATCGACAGCGTGCAACGCCTTACGCTCGGTTCGCTCGGATTCGACAGCCAGACCATTCACCTGCTACGCCGGCTCGCGGCCGAACCGTACGGAATGATGCTGGTGACGGGCCCGACCGGCAGTGGCAAGACCACGACCTTGTATGCGGCGCTCACCGAGATTAATCGGGGCGAGGACAAGTTCATCACGATCGAAGACCCCGTCGAGTATCAGCTGCCCGGCGTATTGCAGATTCCCGTGAATGAAAAGAAGGGGCTGACCTTTGCGGTCGGCTTGCGCTCGATTCTCCGGCACGACCCGGACAAGATCCTGGTGGGCGAGATACGCGATCCTGAAACGGCGCAGATTGCCGTCCAGTCGGCGTTAACCGGCCATATGGTCTTCACGTCGGTCCACGCCAACAATACCTTCGATGTGATCGGGCGCTTCATGCATATGGGTGTGGATCCGTACAACTTTGTCTCGTCGTTGACGGGGGTGGTTGCCCAGCGCCTGATTCGGCAAAACTGTGTTCATTGTAATGAGCCGGTAGAGGTCGATCAGTCCCTGCTGGCGGAATCGGGCATCGCCGATCCCGAGAACTACCGGTTCCATGCTGGGAAAGGATGCACGCAATGCCGTAATACGGGATACAAGGGCCGCCGTGCGATTGCCGAAGTGCTGCGCTTGACCGACGAGATTCGCGAAATGATTATTGCGCGCGCGTCGATCCGCGCCTTGAAAGAGCAGGCGCGCCGCGAGGGAACCCGATTCTTGCGGGACGTGGCGCTGGAGCTGGTGCGCTGCGGGCAGACGACATTGCAGGAGGTGAATCGTGTCACGTTTGTTGCCTGACAGCCGCGTCGTCGTTGGCATCTTTCCCGGCCTGAGCTGGATTCGGTTGGGCGGGAAAGGCCCATACGTGCGAAGCAACAGTGTGTCATCGGCGGGGACACTGCCGCTGTTGGCCGATCTCGACGCCTTGCTCGGCGAGAACCGCGACGTTCAGCGTCCGGGGCGCCGCGTGAGCGTTATCGCATCCGACAGTATTGCAGCCGTAACGACGCTGCCATGGCGGGATGAGTTGACCGGTGTGGACGAAGTGCGGGGCTTTGCACTGGCCTGGTTTGGTCGGCAACATCATGCAGTCGACCACGAGTGGGTGCTCCATGCCGGCTATCGCAATTTCCGCCGTATGGGACTGGCACACGCATTTCCCCGCCGTTTTGTGGAAGAGCTGACCGCACTACTAGGGCAGCACGGCCTGATTCTCGAGCGGGTCCTGCCGGTTTCGGCATGGGCTTATTGGGGCGACAGGCCGCCGCGGCAAGCGGGTGCGCGCGTGGTCATCGTGCGGGAGCCAGCGCGCCATAGCGCGCTCGTCCTCGACCGCCACGGCCTGCTTGCGCATGATGTCGAAGTGATCGCCGGTGCGCAGGCGGCGTCGGCGAGGCGCTTGCTCCAGCGGGTTTGCGCTTACCACCCCGATATCAAGCATATCTGGCATTGGTCCTGCAATCCCCTTGCGGACGATGCGGGCATGGCGGATCTGGCGCAATCCCTGCCGGGCACCGCAGTGAGTGCATTGAAGCGCGTCGCCTGGATTTAAGCATGGATCAACTCAACTTTGTAATCCAACCGCCCGGCCGGACGCCGTACATTTTGTGGTGTGGTGCAGCCATTATGGTGGCGGCAGCGACCTGGATAGCGTCGCAGTCAATCGAGCTTGCGGAACGGGAAAGCACGGCCGAGCGCACAATGGCCATCTTGCGAGCTGACCAGAATCGCAAGCCACCGCCAAAAAAGAGCCGCACGGTGCTTGAGCAGCAGAAGCGTTGGGCCGACCTTGCAATTGAGCGCAGTTTCCCCTGGAGTCGGCTGTTTGCGTCAGTCGAGAAAAGCGTCAGCGCGGACGTCGAGCTCCATGAATTAATTCCCGATAAGGTCTCCAGGCAGCTGTTTCTACGCGGGGAGGCGCGCGACCGTGCAGCACTTATCGAGTTTATCGATGCGTTATCGGCGCAGCCAATGCTTGTAAATGTACATCTGACAAGCCAGGATCGGAAGCAGCGCGATCGGCTAGAAACAGTTGAGTTCGAAATTAAAGCACGCCTGTTGCCCTGAACGGACAACGTAGCGCGCGTTTCGGACGGTCGCGATGCGGCGCTTCATCGACGACACCAGCGCATGCACTGGCGCACGGGCGCATTTGAGACGCCGATCCCGCGCTGGTAGGCGCGGCACCGTACATCCTCAGGCCTGGTATTCATAAAATAATAATTTTTTCCATTGGTAATTATTTGTTTGTCAGCATGATATCATGATGGAAATAAATACGGAGCCTTCCACCATGCATCCATGATGGCCAGGCTTCTCCCGTTCCCTGTCCGAAAAGCATTGATGAAAACGTTCTCACGCCTTGTTGCAAAAACTCTCTTGGTATTCTTGGGCATGGGGCCATTTTCGTTTGCTCAAGGACAAGGCAGTGCCCCGCCGGCTGGGATTTCCGCATCCGTCAGTTCATCCTCACTTAAGGTTGGGCAGAGTTATACAATTTCCTGGAGTTCCACCAACTCGACCAAGGTGCAGTACAACTGTAGCGCCTCCGGTTCGACCTATCTCGTCGGGCAGGACAATCGGCCAGTCAATGGGAGTATCAGCGGGACTGTACCGGCTTCATGGGCGGGCACGTCGTCGACATGTGAGTTCAGAGCATTCAACGCCTATGGCATACCGTCGAGTCCGGCTGTCGTCACGTTGACGACAGAGGCAGCGGCGCAGCCGGCCCCCACCCTGACAGTAAACCCGACTTCAGCCAGCCTGACTGCCGGAGTCGGGTTTACGATTTCCTGGAGCTCCACGAACGCGACGTCGGTAACCCGTTCCTGCACTGCGGCGGGTACGGGCTTCACCGACAATTCGTCGATGGGCACGGGCTCGTCGTATAGCGCCACTGCGTCGGCCTCGTGGGTCGGCTATCCATCGAGCTGTACCTGGACTGCGACGGGGCCGGGCGGCACCAAAACGGTCTCGCAAACCATGACCACGGGCAATCCGACGCCGGCACCGACGCTGACGGTGAACCCGTCCACGGCGAACCTGACTGCGGGATCCCCGTTTACGATTTCCTGGAGTTCCACGAACGCGACCTCGGTTTCGCGTTCGTGTACTGCGTCGGGTACTGGTTTTACCGACAATTCATCGATGGGTACGGGCTCGTCGTATAGCGCCACTGCGTCGGCCTCGTGGGTCGGCTATCCATCGA
>CBFGOU010000229.1:0-7221 GCA_965650445.1 uncultured Oxalobacteraceae bacterium
GCATCGATATTACCCAATCGGCTTTGACGTCCGCCGTGGGCGTACTGGTTCCCTCACGTGGCCCCGCGACGTGGATCATAAGCGGCACTGTCGCCACTCCGAACATATCTGGCGGGTAAGTCTCTTCGGTTTTGCTCTATCGAAATGGCCCTTTTGCCTCGCGCGCCCGAACGGATAGCCTGTCGCGGTAGCTCTTCGCATTTTCGTCTCAAGCACATGGCTAAGCGGAATCTCACGGAGCATTGTGTAAAGGAAATTAGGGTCGCACTTGCGGGCGCTGGCGGTGCTGGGGCACGGCAACCGGTTGATTTTCATGTCGAACGGTCATTGAGAAATAAGCTCAACTTGGTCAACAAATTCGGTGCGTGCAACTCACACTCCCAGAGGACTAAGACTTCCCATCCTGCCGCCTCGAGCTTGGCGACGTGTGCACTGTCCCGCAACCGATTTGCGCTCAATTTAGTGGTCCAGAATTCGACCCGTGACTTCGGCACCCGTGCCATCGCACAACCCTCGTGCATATGCCAGAAGCAGCCGTGGATGAAGACCACTTTCTTGCGACCGGGGAAAGCAAGGTCGGGCTTGCCGGGAAGGTCTGCGCGATGAAGGCGGTAGCGGAACCCTGCCTTATGGAGTAGCCTGCGGACCAGCAATTCCGGCTGCGTATTTTTTGACCGGATGCGGGACATGATTTCGCTGCGTCGATTCGGTGTAACGGTATCAACCATTTTCCCAACCTTGGCAATCCGCCGACCCTGCCAGCACAGATGGATCGGATCGCCTTTGACATCCGCCAAGTGTACTCGGAAAAAGATGGAAGGTACCGCCAGTGTCGTGGAGTGTTGGTCGCGCCGGTCGGATTCGATTGAATGACTGTATGGGCATACAGTATAATTTCGCTCATCTGTCCACTATCGCAGATACGCCTTGCTTTATACTGTCATGTTTGCTCCCGTCAACAGGAGGGCAAGCCTGGCGATAGTGCTTCCGGATGAATTTTGCCGGCTGGCCCCGCTTTGGGACACTTGTATCAGAGAACGTATAACCGAATCATGCCGCTCCAATCAATCGAACTTTTTGCAGGCGCCGGAGGCCTGGCGCTGGGTTTTTCGGAGCACGGCGTGGCCCACCAAGCCGTCGTCGAGTGGAATCCGCATGCCTGTCAGACCATTCGGCGTAACAAGCGCGCCAATGTGGCGCCGGTTTCGCACTGGCCGGACGTTACCGAGGGGGACGTACGGGTTTTCCGATACGACGCCTTCCGAGGAATCGATTTAGTCACCGGCGGCCCGCCATGTCAGCCGTTTTCCATGGGAGGAAAGGCGGCCGGTTTCTTGGATCATCGGGACATGTTTCCACAAGCAATCCGCGCGGTTCGTGAAACTCGGCCAGGGGCATTCGTTTTCGAGAATGTGCAGGGATTGAAGCGGGTGGCATTCGCGGACTATTTCCGTTATATCTTGTTGCAGCTCGAATTCCCCACCATCCAGGCCCGCGCCGGTGAGGCCTGGTCACTGCACCTGGCCAGACTCGACCGTCACAAGGCCATAGGCGCGCCAAGCGAATACCGTGTCCAATGGCAACTCGTGAACGCCGCCGATTACGGCGTGCCTCAAAAGCGGATGCGAATCTTCATTGTGGGTTTTCGCGCTGACATCGCAAACCCATACGTATTTCCTCGCGCGACCCATAGCCAGGAGTCGCTGTTGGTCGATCAATGGGGAGCTGGCGGTACGTATTGGGAGCGCCATCGTGTGGCACGACGCAATCGCCCGACGAGACCAGCGGGTATCGAGCGCAGGCTGCAGGGCATATTGGATCTAGACCCGGCGCTCGTTCGCCTGCCTTGGCAAACGGTGAGGGATGCGATTGCCGATTTGCCGGATCCCGAGCGACGGCCGGATGTGGAGCTGGTTGCCGCTCATCGTTTTCAGCCCGGCGCTCGCAGCTATGCCGGCCACACCGGAAGCCCGCTCGATGAGCCCGCCAAAGCACTGAAGGCCGGTGACCACGGTGTGCCGGGCGGCGAGAACATGCTGAGACGCCCGGATGGCTCGGTTCGCTATTTCACGGTGCGTGAATCTGCCAGAATACAAACGTTTCCGGACAGGTTTATTTTCGAGGGGACGTGGGGGGAAACGATGCGCCAACTTGGGAACGCGGTTCCGGTGCGATTGGCGTCGGTCGTGGCTGGCAGTGTGTGCGATCACTTGCGGGCGGCGCACCCAGCTCCGGTTCTGTTGGCAGTGGCATAGGCCGGAAGCGCCAAAGTAATTTGGTGGCGTCGACCTTGCGGAAACAGGTGTAACCTGTCGTCGCCGCGCTCTCCAGTTCCACGTGCGTCTCCCGGCCAACGTGACCGATGCGCATGAGATGAAGTTACGCGGCTAAATTGTAATGGCTGCGGTTTGCGACCTTTTCTCGCCACAAGTCAGCAAACACGTGGTGTACATCCGTCCGACAGGGCAAGGGCCTTAATGTTAGTCGCCCTCAGCCGAAATGAATTGTCCGGACAGGCAAGCGGGGAGAACTCTTAAGTAAGTCTCTGCATCCTGGGCGATCTGCGCTGTGGTCTCTGGCCGTTCTGCCAGATGCAGCGCCCAGCCGCGTCCAGGGTGCAACACATCCCAACGGGGACGCATGCCTGCGTGCCGACCCTTTCCAGGATTGTGATTACCAAAGCCATCAATCAACGAGTTCCAGATTGGCGTGAACCTGGCGATGATTAGGGACTCCCCAAGTGGAATCCAAATGTCGTCCACCACGAGAAAGCGACAGTAGAAATCATTAATATCCAGATTCTCGGCAGCCTTGACGCTCTCGGCGTGTTCCTTAAGACGCTTCTGCAATACCCTGCCCGCTGCCAACTCTAGGTTGGACCCCATGCGCGCACCGGCGGGGACTGCTTTGCCAACATAAATTGGAAGCAGGAACTTGCCATCGCTATTAAGGCGTGAAACTTGCTGATACGCTTGAAAATCGCCGGTGTAATAGATCGCATAGATCCCAGCCCCCTCGAACACTGGTAGATTGCCAAGCGGATGCGCTTCTTTGGTGAGTAGGGCTTCAGCGACACTGGCGCCAAGATTTTTTTTATCTAATGGATTAAAGGGAATGATCTTGCCCGTCACGCGCGTTTCCTCTTGATACCTTGCTCAACTTTAACGAACCGAGCTAACTCGGCCAATGCCAAATTTGCCAAGTGCCCTGTTCTTCCATTTCTAGAAGGCACGTTCAGAAATGTAAGCCGCAACCTTGGTCGACAGGTCATTCACAAAGACAAACAGGGCCGAGCCCTACGTCGTACACGCTCAGCCCTCGGCGTGGAAATTCAAATCACTCGCCGGTTGAAATTTATCATTACCTTCGTCGCAGATTTTTCACGAACTTGGCACAGTTTTCACTTTCCGTGTCACCCGACACGTCAAGCATCGATGTTGCCAGCCCGCAGCGCGTTCGTCTCAATAAAGTTCCGGCGCGGCTCGACCTCATCACCCATCAGCGTGGTGAAAATCTGATCGGCGGCAATCGCGTCTTCGATCTGCACCTTGAGCAAGCGGCGCACAGTCGGGTCCATCGTGGTTTCCCACAGCTGTTCCGGGTTCATCTCGCCCAGACCTTTATAACGCTGCTTGGACACGGTGCGTTCGGCTTCATCACGCAGCCACTGCATCGCGTAGTGGAAGTCGTCGACGGCCGATTCCTTAACGCGGTCGCCTTCGCCACGGCGGATAAACGCGCCTTCGCCGATCAGGCCCTTGAAGGTCGCTGCGGCATTGGACAAGGTCGCATAGTCAGCGCCTTGAACAAAGTCTGCGTCGATCGACGTGACGTTCACATTGCCGTGGTGCATGCGCTCGATCCGCAGCGCGTGCTTTTCGCTCAATTCATCCGAGCGTACGCTAACGGTCACGGCCTTTTCGCCGATGGTTTCAGCCAATGCCTTGGCCGATACTTCAGCCGCTTCCAGCGTGTCCAGATTGAGCGCCACGCCGGTCATGATGGCGGTCAGCGCAGCACGGTCGATCACGCGCGTCAGGCGCATCATGATGGCGTTGGCCAGGTTGAACTGGCGTACCAGTTCGGCCAGCGCGTCGCCGGTAATCGGATCGGCGCCTTCGCGCGGAGTCAGTACCGCGCTGTTTAACGCCACGGTCATCATGTAGCTGGCTTCTTCGACGTCGTCCTTCAGATAACGCTCGTCGCGGCCGGCTTTGACTTTATACAGCGGTGGCTGGGCGATATAGATATGGCCGCGCTCTACCAGTTGCGGCATCTGGCGATAGAACAGCGTCAGCAGCAGGGTGCGGATGTGCGCGCCGTCGACGTCCGCATCGGTCATGATGATAATGCGGTGATAGCGCAGTTTGTCGACGTTGAATTCGTCCGGTCCGATCGACGTGCCGAGCGTGGCGATCAGGGTGGTGATCTGCTCGGACGACAGCATCTTCTCGAAGCGCGCCTTTTCCACGTTCAGCACCTTGCCGCGCAATGGCAGAATCGCCTGGAATTTACGGTCGCGCCCTTGTTTTGCCGAGCCGCCTGCCGAATCACCCTCGACGATATACAGTTCGCTCAGGGCGGGATCTTTTTCCTGGCAATCGGCCAGCTTGGCCGACAGGCCCAGCCCATCCATCACGCCTTTACGGCGCGTAAGGTCGCGCGCTTTACGCGCCGCTTCTCGCGCACGCGCGGCTTCGACGATTTTGCCGCAGATGATTTTGGCGTCGTTCGGCTTTTCCATCAGGTAGTCGGTCAGCGTCTTGGCGACGATTTCCTCGACCGGGCCGCGCACCTCGCTCGATACCAGTTTGTCCTTGGTTTGCGAGCTGAATTTCGGTTCCGGCACTTTGACCGACAGTACGCAGGTCAGACCTTCGCGCATGTCGTCGCCGCTGATTTCAACCTTCGCCTTCTTGGCGAATTCGTGCTCGTCGATGTATTTGTTGATGACGCGGGTCATGGCTGCGCGCAGGCCGGTCAGGTGGGTGCCGCCGTCGCGCTGCGGAATGTTATTGGTGAAGCACAGCACCTGTTCGTTGAAGGCGTCGTTCCATTGCATCGACACGTCCACGGAAATGGTGGTGTTCTGGTCCGACTGGCGTTCGCCGGTTGCCTGGAACACGGTCGGGTGCAGCACGGTCTTGGCTTTGTTGATGTATTCGACGAAGCCGCGCGTGCCACCTTCGAAAGCGAAGATTTCTTCCTTGCCGGTGCGCTGGTCGGTCAGCTTGATGTTGACGCCGTTATTCAGGAACGACAGTTCGCGAATACGCTTGGCCAGAATCTCGTAGTGGAATTCGACGTGCGTGAAAATCTGTTCGTCGGCCCAGAAGTGCACGTCGGTGCCGCGCTTGTCGGTTTCGCCGATGACTTTGATGGGCGAGCATTCCACGCCGTTGACGACGGTGATTTCGCGGTCCTGCGGCACGCCGCGCACAAACTCCATGTAGTGCACTTTGCCGTCGCGGCGAATGGTCAGCTTGAGCATTTTCGAGAGCGCGTTCACGCACGATACGCCCACGCCGTGCAGGCCGCCCGATACCTTGTACGAGTTCTGGTCGAATTTGCCGCCGGCGTGCAGCTCGGTCATGACGATTTCGGCCGCGCTGCGTTTCGGCTCGTGCTTGTCGTCGAATTTCAGGCCGGTCGGTACGCCGCGGCCGTTGTCGGTGATCGAGATCGAGTTATCCGAGTGGATGGTGACGTGAATTTCGGTGCAGTGACCTGCCAGCGATTCGTCAATCGAGTTGTCCAGCACTTCGAACACCAGGTGGTGCAAGCCGGTGCCGTCCGAGGTGTCGCCGATGTACATGCCGGGACGTTTGCGTACCGCTTCCAGACCTTCCAGGATCTGGATCGAGGCGGCGCCGTATTCTTCCACTTTGGCGGGGATTGCTGGGGTGTTCTCGGACATGGACTACTTTCTCAAAAAACGGTGTATCGGGTGCGATGCGTCTTGGCCGCGGCGACCTTTTGCGCTATTGGGGCGCATGGGTGCTTGCGTCCCAATAGCGCGAGGAGTCGGTTCGCACAATGTGCGAACCGACAGCTGGATTAAATCCGCATTGGCATGACGACGTATTTGAAGTCGGCATTGTCGGGAATCGAAATCAGGGCCGACGAATTGGAATCGCCCAGGGCGATATTGATCTGGTCGCATTTCAGGTTGTTCAGCACGTCGAGCAGGTAGGTGACGTTGAAGCCGATGTCGATGCTGTCGCCGCCGTAGTCGATTTCCAGTTCTTCGACCGCTTCTTCCTGGTCGGCATTGGTCGAGCTGATCTTCATGCTGCCCGGTTCGATGATGCAGCGTACACCTTTGAACTTGTCGCTGGTCATGATCGCGGCGCGCTGCAACGAACGCAGCAGCTCGTCGCGGCCGATGGTGAAGTCGTTCTTGTAGCCCTTCGGAATCACGCGCGTGTAGTCGGGGAACTTGCCTTCGACCAGTTTGGAGACCAGTTCGATATCGGCAAAGGTCAGCTTGACCTGCGAGGCGGCGATGTCGAGCTGCACGGTTTCATCGCTTTCTTCCAGCAGACGCTGCAGTTCGATGATGGTCTTGCGCGGGATGATCACTTCCTGGCGGGTGAATTCCTGCTCGGTTTCAACCTGGCAGAAGGCCAGGCGGTGTCCGTCGGTGGCCACGGCGATGACGTTGCGCCCGTCCAGTACCAGCAGCAGGCCGTTCAGGTAGTAACGGATGTCCTGCTGGGCCATCGAGAAGTGCACCATGTTGAACAGGTGCTTGAGGGTTTTTTGCGGCAGGGTGACGGTGGCGTTGAAACTTTCGGCTACCGAGACGGTCGGGAATTCTTCGGCCGCCAGGGTTTGCAGGGCGAAGCGCGATTTGCCGGTTTGCACGGTCAGGCGCTTGTTGGCCAGGGTCATGGTCACGTCGCCGGATTCCGGCAGGGCGCGCAGAATGTCGAGCAGCTTGCGCGCGGCCACGGTCGTGCCGGTCACGTCCGCGCCCGAGCCGATCTGGGCGTGCGTGGTGATTTGCACTTCGGTGTCTGTCGACAGGAACGAGACGCTTTCGCCGTCCTTGCGGATGAGGATATTGGCCAGAATCGGCATAGTGTGCCGACGCTCGACAATACCGCTCACAATTTGCAGTGGCCGGAGAAGGGTATCTCGGGTGGTTTTGACCAATTGCATAGCTGTCCTCGTAGGGTTATCAAATGTGCTCGTGACGAGCTAAAACTTGCTGCGAAT
>CBFGOU010000230.1:0-7205 GCA_965650445.1 uncultured Oxalobacteraceae bacterium
CGCAGGATAATGTCGAGAATGTGCGCGGCGGCCATGTCGCCCGCCTGCGCCAGCTTGGCGCGCAAGGGCGGGATGGCGTCCAGGCCACGGGCTTCCAGGGTGCGCGGCACCAGCGCCATGCGCGCGAGCACATCGTCGCAGGTTTTGCCGACCATTTCCCACAGGCTGTCGTGGGCCGGGAAATCGCCATACGCGTGTCCCAGCAGTTCCAGGTGAGCGACCAGCAGCGAGAAATGGGTGGACTCTTCCGATGCCACGCGCAACCAGTCGGCATAGTATTCGGGCGGCATGCCGGCGAACCGCCACAGCGCATCGAGCGCCAGGTTCATGGCGTTAAATTCGATGTGGGCCAGCGCGTGGACCAGCATCGCGCGCCCTTCCCGGGTGACCATCGAGCGCCGCCCGACCAGGCGCGGCGCCACCAGTTCCGGCCGCTCCGGCCGGCCCGGCACCGCTGCGTGCGGCGTGAGCGCCACGGCGCTGTCCAGCGCGCAGGCGCCATCCATCCAGGCGCCCTGCATGGCCGCCACTGCGGCGACCTTGCGGCCGGGATCGGGTTCGACCAGGCAGTGCAAGGCGTAGGAGCGCAACTCGGTTGGTGCCATGGAAATGCCGTGTCCAAAAAAAGGCAAGTATAACCGTGCCGTCGACGCCACCCGCAAGTGGACGTATATTAGTGACATCTCGATTCGACAGGTCGCCAGCATGTCCCAACCGTCCTACCAAACCGGTTTTGGCAATGAATTCGCCACCGAGGCCCTGCCCGGCGCCTTGCCGGAACACAGGAATTCACCGCAGCGGGCGCCCTACGGGCTGATCGCCGAACAGCTGTCGGGCACCGCCTTTACCGCGCCGCGCAGCCACAACCGGCGCAGCTGGCTGTACCGCATCCGTCCGGCGGCCATGCACCAGCCGTTCGCACGTATCGACAACGGAAACATCGTCAGCCGCTTCGATCAGCTTGACGTGCCGCCCAACCAGTTGCGCTGGGACCCGCTGCCCGAGCCGGCGGCGGGCACCGATTTTATCGACGGCTGGGTCACCATGGCGGGCAACGGCGCCTGCGCGATCCATCTGTACGCGGCCAATCAGTCGATGCGGGACCGCTATTTTTACTGCGCCGATGGCGAGCTGCTGATCGTGCCGCAGCAAGGCCGCCTGCGCATCGCTACCGAACTGGGCGTGCTGGACCTGGAACCGCAGGAGATCGCCGTGATTCCGCGCGGCCTGCGCTTCCAGGTAACGCTGCCGGACGGCACGGCGCGCGGCTACATCTGCGAGAATTACGGCGCCCTGCTGCGCCTGCCGGATCTCGGCCCGATCGGCTCCAACGGCCTGGCCAACCCGCGCGATTTCCTGACGCCCTGCGCCGCTTTCGAAGAGCGCGAAGGCGATTTTGAATTGGTCGCCAAGTTCTGCGGCAACCTGTGGCGCGCCGCCATCGGCCATTCGCCGCTCGACGTGGTTGCCTGGCATGGCAACTACGCGCCGTACAAATACGATCTGCGCCACTTCAACACGATCGGATCGATCAGCTACGACCATCCCGATCCTTCGATCTTCCTGGTGCTGCAGGCGCCCAGCGATACGCCCGGCGTCGATACGCTCGACTTCGTCATCTTTCCGCCGCGCTGGCTGGCGGCGGAAAACACGTTCCGCCCGCCCTGGTACCACCGCAATGTGGCCAGCGAGTTCATGGGACTGATCCATGGCCGCTACGATGCCAAGTCCGAGGGCTTCCGCCCCGGCGGCGCCAGCCTGCACAATTGCATGAGCGGGCACGGACCCGACACGCCGACCTTCGACAAGGCCAGTGCCGCCGACACCAGCGTGCCGCACAAGGTGGACGACACCATGGCCTTCATGTTCGAAGCACGCGACGTGATCCGTCCGACCGCCGCCGCCCTGAGTTCGCCCCAGCTGCAGACGGATTACCACCAATGCTGGGCGCTCTTCCAGAAACGTTTCGACAGGCAGTGGACACCATGAAGCTCTACACCTACTTCCGCAGCTCGGCCGCGTACCGGGTGCGCATTGCCTTGAACCTGAAAGGCCTGGCGTACGACGCCGTGCCCGTGCATCTGATGCGCGGGGGCGGCGAGCAGCTCGGCGCGGCTTACCGTTCCATCAATCCCAGCGCGCTGGTGCCCGCCTTGCAGGACGATGCCATGACGCTGACGCAGTCGATCGCGATCCTGGAATACCTGGAGGAGTCCCATCCGACGCCGCCCCTGCTGCCTTCGGCGCCTTTGGCCCGGGCCCGCGTGCGCGAACTGACGCAGCTCATTGCCTGCGATATTCACCCGCTCAACAATCTGCGGGTGCTGCGCTATCTGGTGCGTGAACTGGGCGCCACCGACAGCCAGAAGGACAGCTGGTACAAGCACTGGGTGCAGGAAGGTTTCGCGGCGTTCGAAGCGCAGCTCGCGCGCGATCCGGCCCCGGGCCGTTTCTGCCATGGCGACAGTCCGACCTTCGCCGACTGCGCGCTGATTGCGCAGGTGTACAACGCAACGCGCTTCGGTGTCGACATGGCGCCGTATCCGCGCATTGCCGCCATCGACGCGCATTGTGCCGGGTTGGCGGCGTTTATCGCGGCCCATCCGGCACAGCAGCCGGATGCGGAGTAATCACTCAACTTGTTGATTGGTCCACGCACGGAGGGGACGCCATACTCACTGAACTATCAGTGATGAAGCTCTCGGCATCCTCCTTCGATGAACAAACTTGTCGCCGTCGTGCTGTTTTTAATCTGCCGCGCCGTTTCGGCCCAGGAGCTGCGTCCGGAATTCCTGCTCACCGGCGCAGCCAGCCGCGACAGCCAGGATTTGTCCGGCCATTGGACCTATTCCAAAGACCTGTACCGGACCGGCTTGACCGACATTAACGGCTGGGTGGCCAAGTCACGCATGCAGCGTTACCGCGACATTGACGTGGCGGCCGAAGAAGCCAAGGGCGGCACCGGATTTTTCGAATTCGACCTCGACCGCGGCCCGCTGATGAACATCCCCGGCGCCTGGAACGCCGCCACGCCGCAGCTGCGCTATTACGATGGGCTGATCTGGTTTCAGCGCAAGTTCATGGCGCAGGAACTCCATGGCCGGCGCGCCTTCCTGCGTTTCGAGGCGGTCAACTACCGCGCCTACGTCTACCTCAACGGCAAGCAAGCCGGCCGGCATGAAGGCGGCTTCACCCCGTTCGTGCTGGAAGTCACGCAGCTGCTGCGCCCGGGCGAGAACCGCCTGTCGGTCGGCGCCGATTCCACCCATGACGCGCAATCGATCCCGACCTTCGTCACCGACTGGGACCTGTACGGCGGCATCACCCGCCCCGTGCGGCTGATTTACACGCCGGCCACCTTCATCGACGACGCCACGCTGAGTTTGAAGCCGGATGGCCGCATCACCGGGGAAGCGCAGCTGAATGGCCCGCAGGCGGCGGGTCGGACGGTGACGATGGCGATCGGCAATCTGGCCAACGTGACGGCAACCACGGATGCCAACGGCCGCGCGGCCTTCGACCTGAAGGCGCCGCGCGATCTGCGCCGCTGGTCGCCGGAGACGCCGGCGCTCTACGATGTGCGCTTTTCAAGCAATGGCGATAGCCTGCGCGATCGCATGGGCTTTCGGACCATCGAAGTCAAAGGCAGCCAGATTCTGCTCAACGGCAAGCCGATCTTCCTGCGCGGGATCTCGCTGCACGAGGAAGAGTTTGGCCCCAACCCGGCCCGCAACATGACCGAACCGGCGGCGCGCGCCCTGCTCGGCGAGATCAAGAACGGCTTGCATGGCAACTATGTGCGCCTGTCGCACTACCCGCATTCGGAAGTCACGCTGCGCCTGGCCGACGAGCTGGGTTTGCTGGTGTGGAGCGAAATCCCGGTCTACTGGACGGTGGACTGGGACAACCCGGCCGTGCTGCGCAAGGCGCTCACGATGCAGGCCGAAACCATTTACCGCGACCGCAACCGCGCCGCCGTGGTGCTGTGGAGCGTCGGCAATGAAACGCCGGTGTCGGAGCCGCGCACCAGGTTTCATTCCGCCATGGCCTACAATGTGCGCGCGCTCGATCCCACCCGTTTGATCAGCGCGGCCTTGCTGGTCGAACGCCGCGATGGCGTCACCGCGATCCACGATCCGCTCATCGACAAGCTCGACGTGCTGGCCGTGAACACCTATGCCGGCTGGTACGGGGACGATACCCTGGCCGATCTGCCCAGGCTGCAATGGGCGTTGCCGCCGGACCGGCCGCTGATCCTGTCGGAATTCGGCGCCGATGCCCTGGCGGGATACCGCAACGATGGCATGAAGAAATTTACCGAGGAGTATCAGGCCGAGTACTATCGCAAGACCTTGGCGATGGCGCAGACCCTGCCCACCCTGCGCGGCATGTCGCCGTGGATACTGAAGGATTTCCAGTCGCCGCGGCGCGAGCATCCGGTGTTTCAGAATGGCTGGAACCGCAAGGGCATTCTGTCCGAGTCCGGCGTGCGCAAGGAAGCGTTTGGCGTATTGGCCGAGTTTTACCGGCGTCAGGCGGCAGAGGCGCAGCCCGACTGACGGCCGGTGCTACCATATCCAACTCGCGCACGCGGGGACGACAGCGGATATCGAAGGCAGGTGGATGGTCATCAAACTCAAAAGCGACAAAGACATCGCCAGGATGCGGGTAGCGGGCAGGCTCGCCGCCGAAGTGCTGGACATGATCGGCGACTATGTGGTGCCGGGCGTCTCGACCGAGGAACTGGACCAGCGCTGCCACGATTACATCCGCAAGGTACAGAAAGCCACCCCGGCCAACGTCGGCTACCGCGGGTTTCCAAAGACCCTGTGCACGTCGGTCAACGGCGTGGTCTGCCACGGCATTCCCAGCCCGGCCGAGATCCTGCGCGATGGCGACATCGTCAACATCGACGTCACCGTGATCAAGGATGGCTGGCATGGCGACACCAGCCGCATGTTCTATGCCGGCACGCCGAGCGCGGCGGCGCGCAAACTGGTCGACACGACCTTCGAAGCGATGATGGCGGGCATCCGCGCCGTGCGTCCCGGCGCGCGCCTCGGCGATGTCGGCCACGCCATCGAGAAGCTGGCCGAAGCGGCCGGCTTCTCGGTGGTGCGCGACTATTGCGGGCATGGCATCGGCCGGGTGTACCACGAAGAGCCGCAGGTGCTGCACTACGGCACGCCGGGAACCGGGCTGATCATCAAGGAAGGCATGACTTTCACCGTCGAGCCGATGATCAATGCCGGCCAGGAGGACGTGAAAAACCTGGCGGACGGCTGGACCGTCGTCACCGCCGACGGCTCGCTCTCGGCGCAGTGGGAGCACACGATTGCCGTCACCAAAAACGGCGCCGACATTCTCACGACGTGGCCTGCGCGCAACGCTTAAAGCCCCGCAGCGAACGCATCGATTGCTATACAATTGTTGGCCGGCACTGCTAGACAAGCCAGTGCGGCCAAACTACCTACCCCCCATGACCGATGCCCTCATTGCGCGGCAAGCCCTTGCCGCGCCCAATCCCGACATTTTGTATGGCTCCGATGAACCCGGCCTGATGCGCGACGAGCTGCTCGCCGATCTGCTGGAAGCCACGGCGCGCCGCACCCCTGAGCACACCGCCCTGATTTTCGGCGACCGCAAGCTCAGCTATGCCGAGCTCGACCGCTTGGCCGGCCTTGCAGCTTCGCATCTGATTGCCGGCGGCGTGCTTCCCGGACACATCGTCGGCCTCTGGCACGAACGCGGCATCGAGCTGCTGGTGATGCAGGCGGCCATCGCCAAGGCCGGCGCGGCGTGGCTGCCGGTCGATCAAGACACGCCGGTCGAACGCCTCCAGCTATGCCTGGAGGACGCCGGCGCGACCGGCGTGGTCACCAGCGCGGCGCTGGCGCCGCAGATCGATGCCCCGGCCCTGCGGGTATGGACGTCGGCGCAACTGCTCGAGCCGGGCGCCGCCAGCCTGACGCGCGAACCGATGTCGCCGGACTCGCCCGCCTACGTGATCTACACCTCGGGCTCGACCGGCAAACCGAAGGGCATCCAGATTTCGCAGCGCTGCATCTGCCACTTCTTGCGCAGCGAAAACCAGGTGCTGCAGATTCGGGCCGAGGACAAGGTGTACCAGGGCTTTTCGGTCGCCTTCGACATGTCGTTCGAGGAAATCTGGATTTCCTACCTGGTCGGCGCCACCTTGTGGATCGGCCCCAAGGACATCACGGGCGACCCGGAAACGCTGCCGCGCATGCTGGCGGCCAACGGCGTCACGGTGCTGCACGCGGTGCCGACCCTGCTCTCCCTGTTCAGCGACGACGTGCCGACCTTGCGCCTGATTAATCTGGGCGGCGAGATGTGTCCCGAGTCGGTGGTGGAACGCTGGTCGCGTCCCGGCCGGCACATGTTCAACACCTACGGCCCGACCGAGGCGACGGTGTCGGCCAGCTTGGCGCGCCTGCGCCGCGGCGAGCCGATCACCATCGGCACCCCGCTGCCCAACTACGGCTTGCTGGTCATCGATCCCGAGCAGGTGCCGCTGACGCTCAAGGCGCGCGGCGAAACCGGGGAATTGTGCATCACCGGCCCCGGCCTGGCGGACGGCTACCTCGGCCGCCCCGACCTGACGGCCGCCAAATTCATCGCCAACCCGTGGAGCCGCGGGCGCCACGACGCGCGCCTGTACCGCACCGGCGACCTGGCCCGGATCGACCCGCATGGCGACGTGCAATGTCTGGGCCGCACCGATGACCAGGTCAAGATACGCGGCTTTCGCGTGGAACTGGGCGAGATCGAGGCCGTGCTTGCCCAGCAGGCAGGGGTCGGCACGGTCGCGGTGCTGCTGAGAAAGGATGACGGGATCGATCAGCTGGTGGCCTACCTCGTGCCCTCGGCCGAGCTGAGCACGGCGGCCTTGCGCAGCGCCCTCGCGGCGGTGCTGCCGCCATACATGATTCCCGCGCGCTATGAAACCCTGGACCGCATGCCGCGTCTGACCTCGGGCAAGATCGACCGCCATGCGCTGCGCGCCATGCCGCTCTGCGCGCCCGCCGAGGGTGCGGCCGGCCAGTCCGATGAACCGGACACGGCGGCCGAAGCGGCCCTGTTCGCGGTGCTGGTCAAGCTGTTCCCGGGCCAGAGCATCCGCCGCGAGCAGGATTTCTTTAGCGATCTGGGTGGCCATTCGTTTCTGGCGGCCCGCCTGGCGT
>CBFGOU010000231.1:0-7183 GCA_965650445.1 uncultured Oxalobacteraceae bacterium
ACGGGTGCGGGCGGCGCCATCCGCACCCACATGCCTGAGCAGCACCGCACGTTTTTTGCGCAGTTGCCCTTCCTGCTGCTGGCCACCACCGATGCCGACGGCTCCCCCCGGGCCGGCGTCATCAGCGGGCCGGCAGGCTTCGTCGCCAGCCCCGACCCGGCTACCTTGCGTATTGCCATGCCCGACGGGCCGCTACCGGCGCCAGGCAGCGCCGTGGGGCTGCTCGGAATTGACCTGGCCACGCGCCGGCGCAACCGTGCCAACGGTGTGGTCGGCAGCAGCGCCGACGGGGTGCTCACCGTGGCGGTACAGCAAAGCTTTGGCAACTGCCCTCAACATATACGCCCGCGCCAGGTGCGCACCGCCGAAGCCGCCGCACACCCGCCCTTGCATTTCGATGGCCTGAACCAGCATGCCCGTGACCTGGTGGCGCACGCCGATACGTTTTTCATTGCGACCAGTGGCGGGCAGTTCGGCATCGATATATCGCACCGTGGCGGTCCGCCGGGCCTGGTAGCCGTTGATGGTGCGACCTTGACCGTGCCGGACTTTAACGGCAACCGTTACTTCAACACCCTGGGAAACCTGCTGCTCGATCCCCGCGCAGCCCTCCTGTTCATTCACTTCGACCGGGGCGATGTACTTGAGTTGCGCGGACACGCCGAGATTTTGTGGGATATCAAACCCGGTGCCCTCGGGCAAGCGGAGGGCCGGCGCTGGCGCTTTCACGTACGCAAGGGCCGCCTCGGCGCCGGCGCGCTGCCCTTGCGCTGGCACTTGTTGGAGGGCTAGCAGCCTGCCGGAGCGGTCGCGGGCGCCAGCACGTATAATTTGCCCCATGTTATCGCCCACTCGACCAGGACTCCAGCATGCCCACTGACCCGACATCCGGCTATCAGCCCGTCAATGTACCGGTATCGGAACGCATCCGCCAGCGTCTGACCGCCAGCAAGACCCGCTTCCACGCCAACGACAATATTGCCGACTTCATCGAAGCGGGCGAGCTCGACGAGCTGCTCGATGAAGTCAGCGCCAAGCTGCAGGGGGTGCTGGAAAGCCTGGTCATCGATACCACCAGCGACCACAATACGGTCGACACCGGCCGCCGCGTCGCCAAGATGTTCATCAATGAAGTGTTCGGCGGGCGTTACGTGCCGATGCCGCCGGTGACCGAGTTTCCCAACGTATCGCACCTGAACGAGCTGATGATCGTCGGTCCGATCACCGTGCGCAGTGCCTGTTCGCACCATCTGTGCCCGGTGATCGGCAAAGTGTGGATCGGGGTGATGCCCAATGAGCACTCGAACCTGATTGGCTTGTCTAAATATGCGCGCATCGCCCAGTGGGTCATGGGCCGTCCCCAGATCCAGGAAGAAGCCGTGGTCCAGCTGGCCGACCTGTTGCAGGAAAAAATGCAGCCGGACGGGCTGGCGGTGGTCATGGAAGCTGACCATTTCTGTATGCAATGGCGCGGCGTCAAGGATATGGATGCCAGGATGATCAACAGCGTCATGCACGGCTCCTTCCTGAAAGACAAATCGTTGCGCCGTGAATTTCTGTCGCTGATCAAACGCTAACCGCACTTTCACCAGGGGCCTGCCATGCTAGTTCGTCTTCTATACGCCAGCCGGGTGGCCGGCGAAGCGCAATGCGACCTGATCCAGTCGATCATGCAGGCCTCGCATGCGAACAATCCGCGCCTGGGCATTACCGGCATCCTGTGTCATAGCGACCGCCTGTTCATGCAAGTGCTCGAAGGCGGGCGCGACAAGGTCAACGCCCTGTACGCCAAGCTGCTGCACGATGCGCGCCATACCGACGTGATGCTGCTGCATTACGAGGAAATCAACGAGCGCAAGTATGCCGGCTGGACCATGGGCCACGTCAACCTGGCCAAGGTCAATCCCTCGATCCTGCTGCGTTTCTCCGATTTGCCGGGTCTCGATCCGCACGCCATGTCGGGGCGCAATTCGCTGGCACTGATCGACGACCTGATCGCCGCGGCGGCCATCATCGGCCGCTCCTGAGCAAAAAAAAACCGTCCCCCGGACAGCGGGGACGGTGGCGGTGTCAGGCCGCCACGTACGGCAGCCGGAACTTAGAACTTGTAGCGCAGGCCGAGAAGCACTTCGCGGCCGGTGACGTTGTTGACCACCACGCTGTTGCGCGCGCGGCTGACGAACTGGTCGTTCGGCTCGTTGGTCAGATTGACCCCTTCCAGCGTGGCTTCCAGCTTATCGCTGAACTTATACGAGAACGAGACGTCGAAGTTGAGCGTCTTGTTTTTTCCCTCCACGTCGTTGTTGTTCTGGCCAGGCACGCGGGTCAGGAAGGCGTCGCGTTCCGAAGCCGAAAGGCGTGCGCTGAAGGTGCCGTCATCGTAGTACAGCGTGGCGTTCCACGATTTTGGCGACAGGAACAGCAGGTCATCGACCACCGTGCCGGTGCTCGTTGGCGAAACCACGTACTCGATCTGGGACTTCACTTTCGTGAAGTTCAGCAGGGTGCCGAAGTTGCGGCCCCAGCCGGGCAGGAAGCTGAAGGGTTGCTGGTAGTTCAGTTCGAAACCGCGCAGCTTGCCGCCTTCCGTGTTGATCGGCGCGGTGACCTGGAAGATTTCTTCGCCGTTGAAGTTGCCTGGCAGCAGAGACATCGGCAGGCCGGTATCCTTGAACGCAACATTGCTGCGGATGCTCTGGATATAGGTGTCGATGTTTTTCTGGAACAGGCCCAGGCCGATGAAAGCGCTCTTGCCGAAGTAGTATTCGAAATTGGTATCGAAGGTCTTGGCCCGGAAGGGCTTGAGCAGCGGGTTGCCGGCCGTAATCGACGGCGAGCCGGTGGTGGACACGGTGCCGCCCGGGGTCAGGTTGTTCAGTTGCGGGCGGGTCATGACTTTCGCCACGGCCACGCGCCAGATCAGGTTCGGCGCCAGGGTTGCGGCCATGTTAAACGCCGGCAGCACGTCCTTGTAGTTGTTGTCGACGGTCACGGCGGTGCCGCCGCCGGCGGCCTGGTAACCGGTGGCGCTCATCTGGGTTTCGACATAGCGCACACCGGCATTGCCGCGCACCGGAATGCCGGCAATTTCGCTGCTGTACTCGGCCATCAGGAAGATGCCATTGTCTTCTTCGGTGACCGAGCGGTTGTTGCCGCGCGCATTGCCGTTGGTGATCGACGACAAGGTAAAGTCGCCGGGACCGCCGGCAGGGCCATTCTTGATGCAGTTGCAATAAATGTCGTAGGCCTTGGCGATGGCGTTGAGGTTGGGAATGGCCCAGGCGGTGGGCGTGCCGGCCGGCATGCCCAGGCCATTGCCGAAGCCGCTAATCATCGTCGTCAGGCTGGCCGCCGAGGTGCCGGCCGGCGGCGCGAAAATGGTGTCGCCCTGATTGACCCGACGGAACTCAAACGAATCGAAGGAGTACTTCTTGTAATCGATGCCGCCCTTGATGGTCAACTTGTCGGGAATCGCATCCCACGACAGGTCGATGTGGCCGACATCGTTGCGATTGGTCGCGCCCTGCGGACGGATACGGATTTCGCTCGTGGTGGTGTTGGCCACGGTGGCCGGCTGGGTGCCGCTGCCGACCTGCGGGATGCCGACCAGGGTCAGCGCTCCGCCGGCCTGGGTCACGTCGAAGGGATAGCCGATCGCCGGCATGCGCTCATTGCCGCGGTAGTCGATGGTGTAGCCATTGACATTGAGCGCATCCAGGGTGGTGGTGGTCTGGACGGGGTTGCGGAATTTCGAGGTGGCGCGGCCGACGCGGGCGTTCATGCGCACGGTCTCGCTGATGTCTTGCTGCCACGAAAGCGTCGGCTGGGTGAAGGTGGTCGACAGTTCGTCGAAACGCGATTCGGCGCGGATGTCGACCCCGTTGTACTTGCCGTACATTAAGTTGCCATTGGCCGCGTATTCGGCGGCGAGCACGCTGGTCTGCGGCTTGCCGCCCTGGGTGGCCGAGCGGCTGAAGGAGATCGCTTCCAGGAAGTCTTCCTGGCGGGTCGCGTCCAGCTTGGAGTACAGCATGTCCAGGGTCAGCAGGGTGCCTCGCGCGGGTTTCCACTGAACCGAGGCGGTCAAGCCCAGGCGGTCCTGGTCGTGGGTCAGGCGGCCGTAGCGTGGCAGGCGCGGATGGAAGTTGGCGGCGTTGCTGGCGGTATTGTAGGCGGCGATGGTGTCGGCATTGCCGGCCAGGCGAGGCACGCCCTGCGCGGCCGGGCCGCAGGTGGTCGCGGTCGAATTGGCCGGATTGGCCGGGGTCACGCCGGTTGGGGCGCACCAGCCACCGGAGGACGGACCGTTGTCGTAGCGGACGGTCGAGTAGCCTTCTTCGAACACATTGCGCTTGGAGTAGGCGCCCGACAGCAGCACGCCGAACTTGCGGTCTTCGCTGGTATTGCCGATCAGGAAGGCGACGCGCGGGTCGGTCTTCTTGGACATATCGTTGTAGCGGCCTTTGACGGCCACCGTCCCATTGAAGCCTTTTTTCAGGTCCAGCGGACGCATGGTTTGCAGTTCGACGGTGGCGCCGAGCGAGCCTTCGTCGACGTCGGCCTGCGAGCTCTTGCGAACGGTCAGCGAGTTGAACAGTTCGGAGGGGAACACATTGAAGTCGAAACCGCGTGAACGGTTGGCGCCGCCAGAGCTGTCGGTGCCGCCAGTGGTGGCCAAGCCTTCGATGCCATTGATGCGCACGCGGGTAAAGTCCTGGCCCAGGCCGCGCACGGTGATGCTGCGGCCTTCGCCGGCATCGCGGTCGATCACCACGCCAGGCACGCGCTGCAGCGACTCAGCCAGGTTGGTATCGGGGAATTTGCCCATGTCTTCGGACTTGATCACGTCGACGATGCCGTTGTCTTCGCGTTTCTTGTTCAGGGCGCTTTCCAGGGAAGCGCGCAGGCCGGTGACCACCACTTGCTGCAGCGCTTCCGGCGCTGGCGTCTGGGCGTAGGCCGCCTGAACCGACAGTGCCAGCATGGTCACCGAAGTGGTGCCGATCAGGCGGGCCGCCGACTTGCCAAGGGCAAAGGTTTGAGTGGTAATGCGCATCAGTATCTCCTATGTTTTTATGTGCGGTCCGGCGTTCGGCGCGTTAGCCCTTATTCCAGGGGACTCCCAAACCGGGACTGCGCCTGTATCCGCCGCGTGAGCGGAAAACGTGACCGATTGATGGATTTATACATGATATGCAGTTGCAATTACACAACGATGGCAAATTTTTATTGCAAGCACGGGGCGGATGGCGGGCCGCCGATTTCACGCATCGGCAGCCAAAACTCTAAAAATTACGCGAAATGTCGGTCAACAGACCGCAAACGAGCCCGCTGTGGACCTTGGCGAGATGCCGAAACTGGTTGAGCTGTCGAACAAAAAAACAACAAGTGGTCAGGCCACATTCTCCGGCAGCTCTCGGGCCTGGCCCATCTGGTCAGTCCAGATGAGTTCACTGGGTGGCGGAAATGCTGACGCGCACCGGGGAGTTGGCCCGCCGTGCGGCGGCTGCCACATAGTCTTGCCATTGTTCCCGGGTACGGATCTCGCCCGCCCGCGTCCAGGCCGCGCCAACGAGATAGCGCAGCGGTTTGCCGGACGTTACGGTGGCCAGGGCAAGCTCGTTCAAGCCATCCTCGGCGAAACCGCGCGCGCCCGGCACCACCACAGCCGTGCCAAAGGCGCCGTTGTTGGCTTGCTCGATCCATTGCATCAGCGTGCCATCGTCCTGGCGTGCGGTCAGGCTGATCTTGGGCGACTGGCCCTTGTCGGCCGGCGTCTTGTTCAAGCCCACCGCCACGGTGAGCTCGCTCGGCCCGCTGAAGCGGAAAGTGCTCTCGATCTGGTCCAGGTAATGGCCTGCGTCGACGGTAAAGCGCTTGACTTCCGATACCTGGGTGCCGCCGGCATCCCAGCTGTCATAGCTGAGTTCGAATACCGCACGCACCGGCCCGTTGGCCAGCACTTTCCACGACTTGTAATTGACGCCGGTAAACAGCGTCTTGCCGTCCCAGACGCCGGTGCCGCCGCAACCGCGCGACTTGCCGACGTTGTACATGTCCATGCCTTCGCCTTCGTCATGGTGGTAATGGTCGTGGCCCTTGTTGTACCAGCGGTCGACGATCGGGTAGGCAACCCGCTTGAACCAGATATCCAGGCCACTGGTGACCAGCACTTCCTTGCCGCTGCCCGGCTCGGCCGGTGCGGCCAGAGCGGGGCCGTAGGTGCGGTGCCCGATCTTGTCGTTTTCCCAGGCGAAGTCGTCCAGCCGCTCGGGCACGTAGCGCGCGAACGCGCGGGTGGGAAACACCGGCGCCACCGCCTCGATCTTTTCGATCGTGAAGCTGGCGCTGTGCTCGCCAGCCTTGAAGTCGTGCTGGAACATCAGCTCGCCGTAGGCCACGCCCGCGCCCTGCGGATCCTTGGCCAGCGGCGCCACATTGCTCACCTGATGCGCCAGCACCCGGCCGGAAGCATCCTTGACGGCGATATGCTGGATCTGCGCACCCGGCAGCACGCGGTTGACCTCGGCCCAGGGCAGGGTGATCGTTTCGGACGGACGCGCAATGTCGAGATCATTGCTGACCATGACCCTGGCGCGTTCGGCCGCCTGGGCCAGCGGCAAGGTCAAGGCGAGCAGGACGGCGGCGCAAAGCGGCTGATGGCGCATGGGGTAACTCCTTCGTCAGGCAGGGCTTCAGTTCGTCATCAAGGATTGGCGCCGTGTTCGCGGTAATCGGTCTTGGCGCCATCCTTCGGCATGTAGTGGTAGGTGCGCACCTTGTACTGCACCTCCAGCGCCGGATTGTTGAGCAGCTTGATCATCTCGGCGCCGGCCAGCAGGGTCGGGCCGTAACCGTGCATCGCGTCCACGCTGGTCGGCCGGTTGTAGTAGTACACCTGGTCGCTGGCAAGCGTGGTGCCCACGCAAGTGCCTTCCACCTGGCCCTTGGCATTGATCCGGCTCGACAAGCCCGCCCAGCCGGCCTGCGCCACGGAACCGTAGGTGGTCGGGCTGATCCAGCCCTGGTTGATGGCGTGCGCGATCGCGTACACGTACATGGCCGAGGCCGAGGTTTCCAGATACGAATCATGGCGGTCGATCATCTGGTGCCACAAGCCGCTACCCGATTGCTGCTCGGCCACGCCGCGCAAGGTCAGGCGCAATTGCGCCAGCACCTTTGG
>CBFGOU010000232.1:0-7165 GCA_965650445.1 uncultured Oxalobacteraceae bacterium
CGCCTTCGCCTTCGCCTTCGCCTTCGCCTTGGCCTTGGCGCCGGCCGCGGACGCGCTGCCCAGCAGCGCCAGCGGCACCGCATCGGCCAGCGCCTGCATGCCCCGGTCGTTCGGGTGCAAATGGTCGCCGCTGTCGTAGGCCGGCAGCAGGCGCGCCGGATGCGACGGATCGCGCACGGCCTGGTCGAAGTCGATGACCGCATCGAACTCGCCGCTGGTCCGGATCCACTGGTTCACTTCCTGGCGCACGCTGTCCTTGGCGGTGGTGTAATAGCCCGGGAACACCGTACCTTCGAACGGCGTCAGCGTGGCGCCATAAATGGCGACGCCCTTGGCATGCGCACGCGCGATCAGCTGGCGGTAGCCGCCGATCAAATCCTGTGCACTCACCGCCTCGGCAGCCGCCGCGCCGCTGCCCGGCTGGCAGATATCGTTAATTCCGAGCAGCACGGTCACATACTTGACGCCCGCCGTGGCCAGCACATCGCGGTCGAAGCGCGCCAGAGCCGCCTTGCCGAACGGCGGCCAGCCGGCCGCATCGCGCAGCAAGCGGTTGCCGCTGATGCCCCGATTGACGATGCCGAGACCCGGCGCGCCCTGCCCGTGCAGGCGGCGCATCAGCAAATCCGGCCAGCGCCGGTTGGTGTCGGCCGTGCTCCCGAATCCGTCGGTAATCGAATCGCCGAATGTCACCAGCACCGGATCCTGGACCGCTGCGCCAACGTCGACCTCGGTCAGGAAGGGCCAGCTCCCCGTCGAGCGCTCGGCCGGCAGCTCGGCCGCGGCGGTATGGTCGCCCGCCGGCGAGACATAGCTGGTCTGGTAGGCCGCCTGATGCAGCGTGGCCACCTTGACCTGCCCCGGCACAAAAATGCTCACCGCCAGGTCCGCCATGGCCGGCACGTCCAGGTCGACCGGGTCGCTCAGGGCCGGCGCGCCGGGCGCCAGCGTGACCGCGCCCTGCCCGCCGAAGCTCAGCACCCGGTCCGTTCCGGGCACGATGCCCGAACCGCTCGCGCGCACTGCCACGTGCACGGCGCCGAGCGCCAGCGGCGCGCTGCCAAGTTCATTCGACAGCCGCACCCGCACCTGCTTGCCGCCTATGCTGGAATGCACGATCAGGCGCACGGTCTGGTTATTGAAGGCCTCCTGGCCGTCGCCCTGCGGTGCCGGTGCCGGAGCGCTTCCCCAGGTACCGGCCCAGTACGCCGGCGCGCCCGCGCTGGCGACGCCCGCCACAGCCATGCACCCCGCAAGCAGGGCGGTGCCGAGCGTGCGCCGCCAGCGGCTGCCGGAAAAATCCGAAATGCTGAAATTCAAAGAAATGTCTCCCTTAGTGTACGAACAGCCTGTTTCCGGCCGAAAGCATACCGCATGCGCGCCCCCGGCTGAAAGTGAGCGCTGTCGCCCGGCCCGCCTTGCGCGCTTATACCGCCGAGGTGTCCTGGTCCGCCGGGGTTGCCGCCAGCGCGCGCTCGCGCGCGAGCCGGTTGACCAGCGTCAGCAGCACGGCGGTATCGAAGGGCTTGACGAAATACTCGTCGAAGCCTGCGGTCAAAGACGCCGCCTTGTCGTCCTGGCGCCCATAGCCGCTGACCGCGACCATGGTCGCGCCGGCCGTTTCCGGGGCCCGGCGCAGGCGCGCCACCAGTTCGTTGCCGTCGAAGTCAGGCAAGCCGATATCGAGCAGGCACAGCTGCGGCGCCAGCGCATGCGCCATGACCAGCCCTTCGGCGCCGCTGTGGGCCACGACCACGTAATGGCCGGCCGCTTCCAGGAACATCGACAGCATCTGCGCCGCATCCTCGTTGTCGTCCACGACCAGGCAGCGCAGACGCATTCCGGCCCCGGCCGCCTCCAGCAGGCGTTCGGGCGCGTCGGCCACGCGTGGCGGCACGCAGGGAAGCTCGACATGGAACTCACTGCCCTGCCCCGGCCCCGCGCTGCTGGCCTGCACACTGCCGCCGTGCAGTTGCACCAGAGTCCTGACCAGTGCCAGGCCCAGCCCCAGCCCGCCCTGGGACCGGTCCGACGTGCGCTCGCCCTGGGTAAACAGATCGAACACCCGCGCGATCAATTCCGGCTGCATGCCGATGCCGTTGTCGGCCACCGTCAGCAGCAGGTGCTCGCCCTGCGCTGCCAGGCGGATGCGAATATGGCCGCCGTCCGGGGTATACTTGGCAGCGTTGTTCAGCAGGTTGGCCACCACCTGCACCAGCCGCTTGTGGTCGCCTTCCACGTGCAGCGGCCTGGCCGGCAGGTCCATCTCCAGTTGCTGTTGGCGGCTCGTCATCAGCGGCCCGACCTGCTCCACCGCGTCGTGCACGATGCGGCCGAACTCCAGCGTCTCCTTCTTCAGTTCCACC
Source organism: uncultured Oxalobacteraceae bacterium (assembly GCA_965650445.1). GTDB lineage: Bacteria > Pseudomonadota > Gammaproteobacteria > Burkholderiales > Burkholderiaceae_D > Telluria_A. Next base: position 2,367 of record CBFGOU010000232.1, read on the forward strand.
AGCCCGCGCGTCACGCGCGACACGTCGAGCAAGTCGTCGATCAGGCGCGTCATGTGGGCGGTCTGGCGCACGATGATATTGGCCGTGCGCGCCACCACCGGATCCTGGGCGTGCACCTGGCGCAGGATGTGGGCGCCGGCGCTGATCGGCGCCAGCGGATTGCGCAATTCGTGCGCCAGCATGGCCAGGAACTCGTCCTTGCGCTGATCCGCCGCCACCAGCAGCGCTTCGGCGGCGTCGCGTTCGCTATCTTTCTTTTCCAGCGCGGCCGCCATGTCGTCGAGCGAACGCGCCAGTTCGCTGATTTCCTCGTTCCCGTAGCGCATCCCGGTGCGCGTGCCCAAGCTTCCCGTGGCGATCCGGTTGGCCGTGGCCGCCAGGGTGCGCACCCGCCGCGCGATCAGCGCGTCGCCGCCGAACCAGGCCGCCACCAGCGCGAACATCACCGTGGCGCACAGCCCCACCGCGGCCAGCAGCTGGTCGCTGCGCGCGCGCGCCACGATGTGTTCCTGCGGCACGCCGATCATCACCGTGTAATCGGACAGCATCGGTCCGCCCACGCGCGCGAACGCGTAGATGCGTTCGGTGCCGTCGCTGTCGACCAGCGAGGTCGGACGCGGATGCTCCCGGCCAATCTGCCACAGGTCGACGGGAATGGCTTTGCCGAACCACGGGCCGGAGTCCGGGCGGCGCGAAATGACCGTGCCTTCGGCATCGGCCGTCCATAACACCGAACCGGCCGGCAATTGAATGTCGGCCACAAACTTGTCCAGTTCCGACAGGTCGATGGCGGCAAACAGCACCGCCACCACCTGGGTGCCGCTGGTGACCGGATAGGTCAGGTTGATGGTGTGCTTGCGCGCCACCCGCCCGAACACATAGTTGCCCGCGATGAAACGGCGTTCGGCCACCGCCCGCTTGAAATGCGGACGGTCGGCCAGGTTCACCGCCTTGGGCATGGGGATGGCGCTGCAGCTGACATTGCCGTCCATCTCGATCACGCCGAAATTCACGTAATCGGAATTTTTCGACAGGATGTCCGCCATCAACTGGCCGCAGCCGTGGCGGTCCTTGAGCACCGTGGGCACGCTCGACAGGTCGCGCAGGATCTGCATGGCGCCATCGATCGACTTGGCTTCGTTGGCCGCCGCCAGATTGGCCAGCCGCTGCAAATTCTCGCGCGCCGCGTCGATCGCATGGGCACGCTCGCGCATGCCGGTAGCGACCGTCATGGCCACCATCGGCGCCATCGCCAGCGCAACGAGCAGCAGCAGGCGCGCGCGCAGGCTGTTAAGCTGAAACACGGCTTTCCTGGGCCCGGGCGGCGGGTTGGAAGCGATCATCAAGCGGAACCTTCTTTATTCAGACTAAGGCGCTATCTTACGATAGTAAGGTGCCCTGGGTGCCGGGCAGGCAGAACCGGCACATGTCGAGTTGCGATTTAAAAACAATCGCGCCTTACGCGCATGTTACAGCCGGCGTCGCCACGGTTTTTCTTGACTTTTCACGCGCGCCGAGCCATTGCATTGCCGAAATCGATAATCGCGCGCACGCCGCGCTCGAGGGTCGCGACATCGTCGGAAATGTAGCCGATGCGGATCCATCCGGGCATGCCCAGCGCGTCCCCCGGCATGATCGCCACGCGCCGCTCGGCCAGCAGCCGCTCGGCGAACGCCACCGTGTCGCACGCCAGTGCCGATACGTCGCCCCACAAATACGGCCCGGAGGCCGGCGAGCGCATGCGCATCCACGGCACCGGCGCCACCAGGGCCAGGACCAGGTCGCGCCGCTTGCGGTAGTCGTCCAGCATGGCGGTCGGCTCACCCGATTGGAATGCCGCTTCGGTGGCCGCCTGCGCCAGCGCCGAAGTTGCCGCCGTGATCGGCCCCTGCAGGGTTTCCATGGCTTGCACCACCGCCGCCGGCGCCACCGCGAACCCGCAGCGCCAGCCCATCATGGCATAGCTTTGCGAGGCCGAAAACAGGGTCACGATGCCGAGCGCGCGCCAGTCGGCGCAGGCCGCCAGGCTGACATGCTCGCCATCGAAAATCAGCTTTTCATAGCTTTCGTCGACGATCGCATGGCAGCCGCGCGCCCCCATCCAGGCCGCCAGCCGGGCCAGCTCGGCGCGCGTATGGACCTGGCCGGTCGGATTGTGCGGATTGTTGATGATGATAAGCTTCGCGGCCGGCAAACCCTGCAGGAACGCCTCGTCGATCCGCGCCGGCAGGTCGGCCAGCACCACCTTCAAACCGAGCAGCTCGGCCGTGGCCACGTAGGCCGGCCAGTGCGGGCGCATCACCAGCACGGTATCGCCCGGATCGGTCAGAACATACAGCGCTTCGAACAGCGCCTGCTTGGCGCCATTGGTAATGATGATTTCTTCCGCGCGCGCATCGATGCGGTTCTCGCCGGCCACCTTGCGCGCCATGCGAGCGCGCACACCGGGCGCGCCTCCGACCGAGGTGTACGGCAAAGCCGGTCCGGCCAGCACGGCGGCGACCCGCTCGCGCACCACGGCTGGCGCCTGAAAGTGCGAAATCGCGATGGAAAAATCGATCAGCTCGGCCCCTTCGGCCCTGAGGGCTTCGACCCGCCCGTGCATGGCCGTGGTGGCCAGCGGCCGCGCCGTGCCGATCCTCTGAGAAATCCGCATGTCGCCCTCCTGTTGTTTGAGTTGGCGACAATTGTATAGCGGACACAAATACAGCCGCGCCCGCTTCCCCAGAGCCTGCGCCATGTAGTAATTGGCAACTACCCGCAGCTAGCCAAAGCCGCAAATAATGATTCATTCACCCACACCGGAGAGCGCAATGGCAGCGAAAAAGATTTTGATGATCGTCGGCGATTTTGGCGAAGACTATGAAATCATGGTGCCCTACCAGACCCTGCTGGCGGTCGGCCACCAGGTGCACGCGGTCTGTCCCGACAAAGCGGCGGGCGACTTCATCGTCACCGCCATTCACGATTTCGAAGGCCACCAGACCTACACCGAAAAGCCCGGCCACCGCTTCACCCTGACCCACGACTTCAGCCAGGTCGAGGCCGCCGCCTACGACGCGCTCTTGCTGCCCGGCGGACGCGCCCCCGAATACCTGCGCCTGAACAAGACCGTGCTGGAGCTCGTGCGCCATTTCGCAACAAGCAACAAGCCGATTGCCGCGATCTGCCATGGCGCCCAGATCCTGGCCGCCGCCAAAGTGCTCGAAGGCGTGCACTGCTCGGCCTACCCGGCCTGCCGCCCGGAAGTGGAGCTGGCCGGCGGGCGCTATGCCGAGATCGGCATTCCCGAAGCCGTCACCGACCGCAATTTCGTCACCGCGCCGGCCTGGCCCGCCCATCCGGCCTGGCTGCGCCAGTTCCTGGCGCTTCTGGGGACGCAAATCATGCTATAAAGAGCGCTGCCATCCAAGCGGAGCGCCCATGTGTGAAGTGTTCGTCAAGGCCGACCCTGCCCTGTACCAGTCGCGCGCCCACTCGATCCGCCTGCACGGCGCGGTTACCTCGATCCGGCTGGAAAACCTGTACTGGCAGGTGCTGGCCGAGATCGCCAAGCGCGACGGCATGACAACCAACCAACTCATCACCAGGCTGTACGACGAAATCGTGCAATACCGCGGCCAGGTCGACAATTTCACCTCCTTCCTGCGGGTGTCGTGCCTGCGTTACCAGTCGATGCTGGCCGACGGCACGCTCGGCCCCGACTATCCGCTGCAGCCAAAGCGCTGGCCGGCGTCGGCGGCTTGCTGACACCGCCATCACTCCTTCGGCATCTCCGCCCCCCTCAGTTTCCGGCAACAGTGGCAGGCGCACACTCTTAATGTTAAGCAATAACATTTCGGCATAGCTAATGTTAGCGCTCGTATAGCTATTGACAGGAAAGTTATGAAAAGCGCGTTGGTTACAAAAATTTTGCCGTAATTTGAAGGATTTGGCGATGTTAGCGGGAAAACATGTCCTAACAATCCACGGTCTGGATTACACTATGCCCGCCTAATGGAGATGCCCAGAAGAATTACGGCGCGGCGCGGCTGCAAGGCTTTCCCCCAATTAGATTCATAAGCAGATGACATGAACAAAATCACAACACTCGACTTAATCGTCTTTCTATTCTATTTCGTGGTCGTCGCCGGCTACGGTTTCTGGGTCTACAAACGCAAGCAGCGTAGTTCCGGTTCCGCATCCCACGACTATTTTCTGGCAGAAGGCTCGCTGACCTGGTGGGCCATCGGCGCTTCGCTGATCGCCTCGAACATCTCGGCCGAGCAGTTCATCGGCATGAGCGGTTCCGGCTTCAAAATGGGTATGGCGATTGCCACCTACGAACTGATGGCTGCGCTGACCCTGGTGATCGTGGCCGTGTTCTTCATGCCCGTCTACCTGAAGAACCACATCTACACGATGCCCCAGTTCCTCGAACAGCGTTATAACAAGCTAGTGGCCACCATCATGGCCGTGTTCTGGCTGCTGCTCTACGTCGTCGTCAACCTCACTTCCATCCTCTACCTCGGCGCGCTGGCCATCAGCAGCATTGGTGGCGTGGGCGTGTTCCCCTGCATGATCGCACTGGCCGTGTTCGCCGTGATCATCACCCTGGGCGGCATGAAAGTGATCGGCTACACCGACGTGATCCAGGTGTTCTTCCTGGTGCTCGGCGGCCTCGTCACCACCTGGCTGGCGCTCGACATGGTCTCCACCCTCAACGGCGGCAACTCCATCTCGCACGGCTTCAGCGTGCTGACCACCAAGGCAGCCGACCACTTCGACATGGTGCTGGACCGTTCCAGCCCGAACTACAT
>CBFGOU010000233.1:0-7164 GCA_965650445.1 uncultured Oxalobacteraceae bacterium
TTGTGTCGCGGGACATTGTCATAGGCCCATTATTATAAGCCCCGGTCGTCCCCCGCGTTCGCGGGGGCGACCGAATAAAAAAGCCGCCAGTCCTCGCGGATGGCGGCTTTTCGGGACCCCGACGTTTACTGGCGGGTATCGATCTGGATCAGCGGTTCATCGACCGGTGGCGGCAGCGGCTTGCGCTCACGGCGCACCCGCGCCGGTGGCGGCGCGTTAGCGGCCGCTTCCTGCGCGGCACGCAGCTTGGCAGGATCGGTGGCGGCCAGGGTCAGACCGGCCGAACCGAGCAGATCGTTCAGGTCGGTGATCGCGGCCGCTGGTGCTGGAGCAGGTGCTGGCACTGGCGCTGGCGCTGGTGCGGAAACCGGCTCCGGTGCTGGAGCGGGTGCAGCCACTTCGGCCACAACCGGCTCAGGCGGCGTGAAGATGGTCGGCTCGACCACGACTGGAGCCGCTTCTTGCGCAAGGACCGGTTCGGCCACTGGCGCCTCCTGAACGACTGGCGCTTCCACGACTGGCGCTTCCACCACCGGTGCGGCTTCGACCGCTACAGGCTCGGCAGCAACCGGCTCGGCAACGACCGGAGCGGCTTCCACCGGCTCGGCAGCCACCGGAGCGGCTTCCACCGGTGCCGGAGCAACATATTCCGCCACTGGAACTGGTGCGGCTGCAACTGGCTCGGCAACAACGGCTTCCACTGGTGCGGCCTCGGCAGCATCCGGCGCTTCCCCGGCGGCGGTGTCGGCCACCAGATCGCCCTCGGTCTCGCCATTTTCGCCTTCCATGCCTTCGACCTGGTCACGGTCGCGGCGATTGCGGTTACGGCCGCCACGACGGCGACGACGGCGCGGCTCGTCGCCGTTCGCTTCGACTTCGATCTGCTCGCCATTCGGGCCGATGGTGGTGATCGTTTTCGGCACGGCTGGGGTCAGATCGGCGCCGGCGGTCAGGTCGGCCTGCTCGCCGATCGGCGCTGCGGTGGCGCTTGGCGCCAGGGCCAGTTCTTCAGTCTTCAGTTCCACTGCGGCCGGTGCACGTTCACGCTGCGGACGCGGAGCGCGTTCCGGACGTTCGGCGCGTTCAGGGCGCTCGGCGCGCGCGGTCGCGTCGGCCGCTTCGCGTGGCTCGCGGGCTTCGCGCGGCGGACGTGGAGGGCGTGGCGGACGCGCCGGTTTGGTCTCGGCATCGGCTGCCTTGACAGCTTCGTCCTGGACAACTGGCTTGCCTGGCTCGCGTTCGTCACGCTCGCGGCCACCTTGTTTGCCGTTACGGCCACGGCCGCGCGGACCACGGTTGTTGCGGTCGCCCGTTGCGCCGGCCTTGGCCGCTGGTGCGGCGACCGGGGCAGGTGCAGTGACAACAGGCTCAGGCTTCTTAAAGAAAAAGCCCATGATGCGGCTGAAGAAGCCTTGTTCTGCCGGCGCGGTCAGCACGGGTGCCGGAGCGGCAACCGGCTTGAGCGCTTCGGTGCGGTCGACCACGGGCGCCGGCTGGGCCGGGGTAATGGTCTTGACCATGGCTTCCTGGCGCGGCTTGACTTCTTCCTTCTGGCGCTTGCTGTAAGCCATGTCGGTTTCGGCCTGGTCGGCCAGCGAGTAACTCGCCTGGCTGTCTTCCAGACGCGGATCGTCGTGCTTGATGCGCTCGAGCTTGTAGTGCGGGGTGTCCAGGTGCTTGTTCGGCACCAGGATCACGCTGATGCGGTGGCGGTTCTCGATCTTCAGCACTTCGCCGCGCTTTTCATTGAGCAGGAAGGCGGCCACGTCGACCGGTACCTGGACGTGGATGGTGGCCGAGTTTTCCTTCATCGCCTCTTCCTGGATGATGCGCAGCACCTGCAGGGCGGACGATTCGGTATCGCGGATGTGGCCGGTACCGGAGCAGCGCGGGCAGGTTACGTGGCTGCCTTCGGACAGGGAAGGGCGCAGACGCTGGCGCGACAGTTCCATCAGGCCGAAGCGGGAAATCTTGCCCATCTGGACGCGCGCACGGTCGTGGTGCAGGGCGTCTTTCAGGCGCTGTTCGACTTCGCGCTGGTTCTTGGCCACTTCCATGTCGATGAAGTCGATCACGATCAGGCCGCCCAGGTCGCGCAGGCGCAGCTGGCGCGCCACTTCTTCAGCGGCTTCGCAGTTGGTGTTGAAGGCGGTCGTTTCGATGTCCGAACCGCGCGTGGCGCGGGCCGAGTTGACGTCCACCGACACCAGCGCTTCGGTGTGGTCGATCACGATAGCGCCGCCGGACGGCAGTGGCACGGTGCGCGAGTAGGCCGTTTCGATTTGATGTTCGATCTGGAAACGCGAGAACAGCGGCACGTCGTCGCTGTAGCGCTTGACGCGATGCACCATGTCGGGCATTACGTGGCTCATGAACTGGTGCGCCTGCTCGTAAATCTCGTCGGTGTCGATCAGGATTTCGCCGATATCAGGCTGGAAATAATCGCGGATGGCGCGGATGACCAGCGAGGATTCCTGGTAAATCAGGAACGCGCCGTGCGAGGACTTGCCGGCGCCTTCGATCGCGCGCCACAGCTGCATCAGGTAGTTCAAGTCCCACTGCAGCTCTTCGACGTTGCGGCCGATGCCGGCGGTGCGGGCAATCACCGACATGCCTTGCGGCAGGTCCAGCTTGTCCATGGTTTCGCGCAGTTCCTGGCGCTCTTCGCCTTCGACCCGGCGCGACACGCCGCCGCCGCGCGGATTGTTCGGCATCAGCACCAGATAGCGGCCGGCCAGCGACACGAAGGAGGTCAGGGCGGCGCCCTTGTTGCCGCGCTCTTCCTTTTCCACCTGGACCATGATTTCCTGGCCTTCGCGCAGGGCATCCTTGATCGACGCGTTGCGCACGTCCACGCCTTCGCGGAAATAGGTGCGCGCCACTTCCTTGAAGGGCAGGAAGCCGTGGCGGTCTTCGCCGTAGCTGACGAAGCAGGCTTCCAGCGACGGCTCGATACGGGTAATGACGCCTTTGTAGATATTCGACTTGCGCTGTTCGCGGCCGGCCGATTCAATATCGATATCGATCAGTTTCTGACCGTCGACAATGGCGACGCGCAGTTCTTCCTGCTGCGTCGCGTTAAACAACATGCGTTTCATTTTTTATTAACTCCGCGGCTAAAAGCCGTTCCAGTGCCGCTCTGTGAAAAGCGGCAATAAGTACACGGGATGTACGCTAGAAGGGGATGCTGGAGGGCGGGTATGCCTTATCGTACGGCGCAGCCAGGCAAAGCGCGGCGGCCGTAACAGGGCGCGGTGGGGTCGATCGACATGCCGAGTGCACGCATCACCTGCAACTTACCTGCGGCAGCCCGGTCGAACCAGGGGGCACAGGCGAAAGCCAGGCGGTGAGCAAATTCAAGAGCCAGACCGGCGTTGGGGCTCAGACGCTCACTTTGAAGCGGGTATGTTCTCCGCGGGGCCGGGTCGGCCTTCGTTCACAAGCGGCGCGTTTGAGGCGTCCTTCGGGTCGGGCGAAAACGACGAGCGTTATCGACACCATCATCCGGCGAGCCGACCCAGAAGGCCAGCTTTCCGGTACTTATCCTTAATATTCCAAACAATCCAATTCAGCAGCCTTGGGCGATATCCGATTACAACAACGGTGCAACCTTGATTCGCGCAGGGATGTGCGTACACGTTTTTCCATCGAATTTGCAATTTGGCGAGGCCGATGGAGACGCCCCTGTGTAAAATATCGTTTTAATTCTTACACCAGCAGAGGTTTGACCGCCGCCTGTCGATTATATATTCAAAATGAAGGACTTAGAGAGAATTTCTGGGAAGACAGAGGAAATGAAGAAGCAAAACGATGTTGTTCCCCCTTCATCACAGGCCCAGCCTCAAGCGCAGTTTGTCACCATCACCGAAGAAGAAGCCGGTCAGCGTATCGACAACTACCTGCTTCGCGTCTGCAAGGGTGTTCCAAAAAGCCATATTTACCGCATTCTCCGTTCCGGCGAAGTGCGGGTCAACAAGGGCCGCATCGACCAGCTGTACCGCCTGGAGCAGGGCGATCTGGTGCGCATTCCGCCGGTACGTGTTGCGGAAAAGCCGACATCGGTGGTGCCGGGCGCCGAATTTGCCATCCTGCACGAGGACGCCCAGCTGCTGATCATCGATAAACCGGCCGGCGTGGCCGTGCATGGCGGCTCCGGCGTGTCGTATGGTGTGATCGAACAGTTAAGGGCGGCGCGGCCGGAGGCCAAGTTCCTCGAACTGGTGCACCGGCTCGACCGTGAAACCTCCGGCCTGCTGATGCTGGCCAAGAAGCGCTCGGCGCTGACCAATCTGCACGAGCAGATGCGCGACGGCGTTACCGACAAGCGCTATCTGACGGTGGTGGCGGGCGACTGGAAGAATGCGCGTCAGCACGTCAAGCTGCCTTTGCATAAATACACCACCGCCGACGGCGAGCGCCGTGTGTGCGTGCAGGCCGGCGGCATGGAATCGCACACGGTGTTCAGCCTGATGCGCAAATGGGAGCAGTTCGCCCTGCTGGAAGCCGAACTGAAGACCGGGCGCACCCACCAGATCCGCGTGCATCTGGCATCGTCGGGCTTTCCCATCCTGGGCGATGACAAGTACGGCGATTTCGCCCTGAACCGTGTGCTGCTCAAGGCCGCCGAAGGGCGCGGCGCGCTCAAGCGCATGTTCCTGCACGCCCACCGCATCACGTTTACCCATCCCGACAGCGGCAAGCCGATGACGGTGAGCGCTCCGCTGCCCGCCGACTGCGAACGTTTCTTGGTAAGCTTGGGGAAACCGGACCTTGTTTCGCGATAATAGTGCGTATTGATTAATGAGAAGGAGCCGGGCCCCGCTGGGCGCCCGGATGACATGGCAAGAAAGCAATTTGATCTGATCGTCTTCGACTGGGACGGGACGCTGATGGACAGCACCTCGACCATCGTCAAGTGTATACAGGCAGCGGCGCGCGATCTGGGCTTGCCGATCCCGCGCGACGACGCCGCTTCGCATGTGATCGGCCTGGGCCTGTTCGAAGCCATGCAGGCCGTTATGCCCGGCATGGACCCGTCGGTGTACCCGCGCATGGTCGAGCGCTACCGCTTCCATTACCTGTCCAAGGATCACGAACTGGTGCTGTTCGACGGCGTTCGCGAGATGTTGACCGAACTTTCCCAGGACGGCTACTTCCTTGGCGTGGCTACCGGCAAGAGCCGGGTAGGCTTGAACCGTGCGCTGAATGCGGTCGGCCTGCTGTCGCTGTTCGATGCGACCCGCTGCGCCGATGAAACGTTTTCCAAGCCGCATCCGGCCATGCTGCAGGAATTGACGCGCGAATTAGGCCAGGATCTGCGCCGTACGGTGATGATCGGCGATACCACCCACGATCTGCTCATGGCCAGCAATGCCGGCGCCCACGGCGTGGCGGTGCAGTACGGCGCCCACCCGGCCGAGCAGCTGCACGGGTGCGAGCACGTGTTTTCGGCCGAGACCGTCCAGCAGTTGCACCGGTGGCTGAGCGAACACGGCTGAGGACGCGGGCATGAACCAGCCTATCGCCCTGATGCTCATCTGCGCCTCGGAGGCCGTGGCCGAGGGCGGGCGCGGCGTGCGCTTTACCGTCACCGCCTTCGGCGCCGACGCTACCGGCTTCGTGGTGCGCTACGAGGGCAAGGCCTACGCCTATCTGAACCGCTGCGCCCACGTTCCGATCGAGCTGGACTGGAACGAAGGCGAGTTTTTTGAAAGCAGCGGCCTGTATCTGATGTGCGCCACCCACGGCGCCGTGTATCTTCCGTACAGCGGCCAGTGTGCCGGCGGCCCCTGCAAAGGCGGACGCCTGCGCCCGATTGCCGTTTCCGAGGCAAACGGCAAGATTTACTGGCAGCCTGACGAGCATATCCGCCCGCCTCAGGCATAATCGGTCAACAGCCTCGATCGGCTTTGAATTACCAGCAAAGAGAAATATGAGCGATAACATCGGTAGCGAGCACGTCAATCCACCCCAGCCGGCCCCCGTGCTGACCGGCGCCAGCTGGGAGCGCGAAACGCTGGAAAAACTGGTGTTTGCGACCGTCAAGGAACAGCGCGCGGCGCGGCGCTGGACGATTTTCTTCCGCTTCGCCTTTCTCGGCCTGGCGCTGCTGGGCCTGTGGGCCCTGTACGACTTCAACCTGGACGGCGGCGACGCCGAATCGCTGGGGCGCCACACGGCCCTGATCGAAATCAACGGCAGCATCGATGCCGAAGGCAGCGGCTCGGCCGACGCCGTCATCCCGGCCATGAACAAGGCATTCTCCGATGCCGGTTCGGTGGCGCTGGTGCTGCGCATCAACAGCCCGGGCGGCAGTCCGGTGCAGGCCGGCATCATCGTCGATGAGATCGTGCGCCTGCGCCGTGCCTATCCGCACAAGCCGGTGTACGTGGTGGTCGACGAAATTTGCGCCTCCGGCGGGTATTACATTGCCGCCGCCGCCGACAAGATTTATGTCAACAAGGCCAGCATCGTCGGTTCGGTGGGCGTGCTGATGGATGGCTTCGGCTTCACCGGCGCCATGGAAAAGCTGGGTGTGGAACGGCGCCTGCTGACCGCTGGCGAAAACAAGGGCTTCCTCGATCCCTTCAGCCCGCAGTCGGACAAGCACAAGGCGCACGCCCAGGCCATGCTCAACGAAATTCACCAGCAGTTCATTTCCGTGGTGCGTAGCGGGCGCGGCAAGCGCTTGAAAGAAACCCCGGAAACTTTTTCCGGCCTGTTCTGGAGCGGCGCCAAGGCCGTCGAAATGGGGCTGGCCGATGGCTTCGGCACAGTGGACATCGTGGCGCGCGACGTGGTCAAGGCTGAGGATATCGTCGACTACACCGCCCATGAAAACCTGCCGGAACGGGTGTTGAAGAAATTTGGCGCGGCGGTCGGGGCTGGGGCGGTGAAGGCGCTGTCGCATGCGCCGCTTCCGAGTGTCCGTTAGGAATTTACTGCTAGCTGTGTAATGTTTTCCTTGTAAGTTCAAGCTCGTAGTCTATATTGGAGCTGTAGTTCTTATCAGGGAGGCGCTATCACAAGAACATCCACGTTGGCGGAAAAAAGCTAGAGAACTACCGAACCGCATCGGAGATGCGGCACAGAGAGAATTCATATTCCTCGGGTTGATCCTACTGGCAGGATTAGGGAACGACGGTGCAACGCCGTCGTTTTCCG
>CBFGOU010000234.1:0-7135 GCA_965650445.1 uncultured Oxalobacteraceae bacterium
GCCACCACCGTCACGATGGCCGGATAGGTGAACGCCAGCCTTACCTTCTGCACCAGGGCGTTGCGCCGTTCGATGTAGTCGGCCAGGCGCGAGAGCACGCGCGCCAGGTGGCCGATCTGTTCGCCCGACGCGACCAGGCCGCGGTAGATCTCGGCGAAGTCGCGCGGGTGGCGCGAGAGCGCGTCCGAGAACGAGGAGCCGCCCATGACTTCCGAGCGGATCGAGGCGATCAGGTCGCGCACATAGGGGCGCTCGGCCTGTTCCAGCAGGGCGGTGAAGGCTTGCTCGAGCGGCAGGCCGGCCTCGAGCAGGCTGGCCAGCTGGCGCGTGAACAGCGCCAGCTCGACCTGCGACAGGCGTTCGCCGAAGCCGCGCCGGGTGGCCGCGCCGCTGGCGTCGACCTGGGCGGCGATGGCTTCCACCGACAGCGGCGTCAAGCCCTGGGTGCGCAGGTCGGCCCTGGCCGAGCGCGGGCTGTCGGCGTTGACCACGCCCTTGCGGGTGGCGCCGCCGGCATCGACGGCTTCGTAGCGGAATGCTGGCATGGCTAGTCCTTGGTCACGCGCAGCAGCTCGGCCTGCGTGGTGGTGCCGTTGTCGAGCCAGCGCTCGCCGTCTTCGCGCATGGTCTTCATGCCGCCGGCCATGGCGGCGGCGCGGATTTCGGCTTCCGAGGCGCGGTTGTGAATCTGCGCGCTGATCTGTTCATTTGTTTCCAGCAGTTCGTACACGCCGACCCGGCCGTGATAGCCGGTGTGGCCGCATTTGTCGCAGCCGACCGCGTGCCAGCGCACCTGCCCGGCTTCGCCGGTGTCGCTGCGCTTGCAGTGCTCGCACAGCTTGCGCACCAGCCGCTGCGCCATCACGCCCAGCAGCGACGAGGACAGCAGGAACGGTTCGATCCCCATGTCGAGCAGGCGCGTCACGGCGGCGGCGGCGTCGTTGGTGTGCAGGGTGGCCAGCACCAGGTGGCCGGTGAGCGACGCCTGCACCGCGATCTGCGCGGTTTCCAGGTCGCGGATCTCGCCGATCATGATCACGTCCGGGTCCTGGCGCAGGATCGCGCGCAGCGCCTTGGCGAAGGTCATCTCGATGCGCGCGTTGACCTGGGTCTGGCCGACCCCGGCCAGGTCGTACTCGATCGGGTCTTCCACCGTCATGATGTTGGTGGTGGAGGCGTTCAGGCGCGACAGCGCGGCGTACAGGGTGGTGGTCTTGCCGGAACCGGTCGGACCGGTCACCAGCACGATGCCGTGCGGCTGGTTGATCAGGCCATCGAACTGCGGCAGCAGGCCCGGACTCATGCCCAGGTGCGACAGGTCGAGCCGGCCGGCTTCCTTGTCCAGCAGACGCAGCACGGCGCGTTCGCCGTGCCCGGTCGGCAGGGTCGAGACGCGCACGTCCACGCCCTTGCCGCCGATGCGCAGGGTGATGCGGCCATCCTGCGGCAGGCGTTTTTCGGCGATGTCGAGCTGCGCCATGATCTTGATGCGCGAGATCAGCGAGGCGTGGATGGCCTTGCGCGGGCGCACGATGTCGCGCAGCGCGCCGTCGATGCGGAAACGCACCACCGAGGTCTGTTCGAACGGTTCGATGTGGATGTCGGAGGCGCCTTCGCGCAGCGACTGCGTCAGCAAGGCGTTGATCATGCGGATCACCGGCGCGTCGTCGGACGATTCGAGCAGGTCTTCGATGGCCGGCACGTCCTGCAGCAGCTTGGTGAGGTCGAGGTCGGCCTCGAATTCATCGGCCACCTGCGAGGCGTCGCCGCCGGCGCCCGCGTAGGCCCCCGCGATGGCCGCTTCCAGGTCGGCGCGGTCCATGCGGCGCAGCGCGATGCGGCCGAAACGGCGCGAGACTTCGGCGATCGCCGCCGGCGCGGTGGCGCCCGAGACCCACACCTCGACCGCCTGCGCGGCGTCCTCGCCGGAGCGTGCCAGCACGCCGAAATCGCGTGCGAAAGCGTAGGGAAGCAGATTGTTCATGAACGGCTCATTGATTCGGGGTTGGCTGCACCGGACGGTACTTCTGCTGCGAGGCGTCGTCGGCCGGCTTGCCGGTCTCGGCGCCGGCCGGCTTGGCCGGCGGCTGGGTCGGCGTGCCCGGCAGCGGCTTGGGCGGCATCGTGACGTTGGTGGCGCCGGCCGGCGGCTGGCCGTTGACCAGCGCCGGCAGCACCGGCGTGCCGTAGTTCGGCAGCACGGTTTCGTCCTTCGGCTGGGTTTTCAGGCCGGCCGAGCGCATGTAATCGTAGCGGTCGGCGGCGATCGCATTGCTGTCGTCCTTGCTGCGCACGATCACCGGGCGCAGGAACACCATCAGGTTGGTCTTGTTGCGGTTGCGGGTGCGGTACTTGAACAGGTTGCCGATGATCGGGATGTCGCCCAGGCCGCGCACCTTTTCATTGGTGTCGCCGGTGTCGTCGCGGATCAGGCCGCCGAGCACGATGATCTGGCCGTCGTCGGCGATCACATTGTTTTCGATCACCCGGATATTGGTCGTCACGCCCGCCGGAGCGGTCAGGGTACTCGGATCGACGCTCGAACTTTCCTGGTAAATCGCCATCTTGATGGTGCCGCCTTCGGAAATCTGCGGACGCACCTTGAGGGTCAGGCCGACGTCCTTGCGGTCGATGGTCTGGAACGGGTTGGTGGCGGTGCCACTGGCCGGGGTGGTGAACTGGCCGCTGATGATCGGCACGTTCTGGCCGACCTTGATGGTGGCCAGTTCGTTGTCGAGCGTGAGCATGGTCGGCGTCGACAGGATGTTGGCATTGCCTTCGTTTTCCAGCGCGTGCACGATGGCGCCCAGGCCGAGCGCGCCGTTGACCTGCTTGAACACGCCGATCGACAGGCCGGCGCCGGGAATGGCCTTCGATCCGGACGCGGCCAGGGCGGTGAGGGCGTTGGCGCCTGCGGAAGAGAACGATTGCAGCGCGCCGACCCGGTAATCGCTGGTGCTGTTGCCGGTCAGGCCCAGCCACTGCACGCCGAATTCGGCGGCCTTGTTGGCGTTGACCTCGACGATCATCGATTCGATGTAGACCTGGGCGCGGCGCGCGTCGAGCAGGTCGATCACCGCGCGCATGTTGCGATACACCGCGTCCGGCGCGGTGATGATCAGGGTGTTGGTGGAAGCGTCGGCCTGGATGAAGCCGGCGCCGGTGCCGCCCGTGCTCTGGGTCTGCTGCTGGCCGAAGGTGTTGCCGGCGGTGGTATTGCCCTGGCCCAGGCCTTGGCCGCCCTGGGTGCCCTGGCCGCCCTGGCTGACGCCGCCGGTGGTGGCGACGCTGCCGCCCTGGGTGCCCTGCTGCTGCTGCGGCAGCGAAGTGTCGCCCGAGATCACCGCGCGCAGGGTTTGCGCCAGCTTGGTGGCGTCGGCGTTCTTCAGGTACACCACGTGCACATTGCCCGCTTCCGTGGTCGGCTGATCGAGTTTGGCGATCAGCGCCTTGGCCAGGCTGGCGCGCGCGCGCGACGGGGCGCGCACCACCACCGAATTGGTGCGCGGGTCGGCCAGGACGTTCACGCGGCCGGAGTCGCCGCCGGGCGCCGATTCGGTCAGCTTGGTCACCAGCGCGGCCAGGTCGCTGGCGATCGCGTAGCGCACCGGCACCACGTCCAGGTCGGCGGTGGGCGGCGTGTCGAGGGCGGCGATGATCTTGGTCAGGCGCTGCAGATTGTCGGCGTAGTCGGTGATCACCAGGCTGTTGTTGCCCGGTTCGGCCATGATCGAATTGTTGGGCGAGATCAGCGGACGCAGCACCGCGGTCAGGTTGGCGGCCGATTCATAGCTCAGATGGTAGATCTGGGTGGCCACCTGGTCGCCGTGCACGCCGCTTTTCCCGGCGCCGACGTGGGTGGGCGAGGATTGCAGCTTGGCCTCGGCTTCCGGCACCACCTTGGCGTAGCCGTCGCCGGTGACGATGGCGTAGCCCTGCAGGCGCAGCGCGGAGGCCAGCAGCTGGAAGGCCTGCGCCTTGCTCAGTGACTTTTCCGACGTCAGCGTCAGCGTGCCCTTGACGCGCGGGTCGATGATGAAGGTCATGCCGGTGTAATGGCCGACCGCCTTGATCACCGCTTCGATGTCGGCGCCGACGAAGTTCAGCGCGGCCTGGTCCTCGGGCGCGGCCCCGGCAGGCATGGCGGTCATGGCCGCGCAGCACAGCATCGCCCCGGCGACAATACGGCGCAGCGCCGGAAATGGATGGGTGCTACCAGTCAGTTTTTTCATCATTTGAACTCTAGAGCGATTATTTTCTTGCCGTTGACCGTGCGGCGCTGGCCCAGCAGGTTGAGCAGGTTGCCCAGCGTGTCTTCATATCCGTCGGCCGCCTGCGCGTCGCCGGAAAAACGCAGACGCCCGTTTTCAAGCGTCCCCGTTCCCGACAACAGTAACGCACCGCGCACCGTGTTCAGGTGTAACTGCGCGGACTGGCCATGCCAGTCCATCGCCATTTCATACGTGCCGAGCGGCTTGATGGGCGCCAGGCGCGATCCCATGTCGCTCAGCGTGAGCACCGTGCGCCCTTCGACCGCCACGCCGTTGCCGGCGCGCTGCAGGCCCAGCGTGGTCCACGACAGCCGCATATTGCCCGACGGCGCCAGCGTGTTGAGCGGCGCGCCCAGTCCGCTCAAGCCTTCGGCCGGCAGCAGCAGCGACGCCGGGCTGACCTGCCACTGGTTCCAGCTGCCCGAGACCGTCACCGGCTGGCTCAGCGCCTCGGCGTTTTCCAGTTGCAGATCGACCTGGCCAAGCAGCACCAGCGGCGACAGGCGCCACGCGAAGCGTCCCGGCAGCAGCGGGGTCACCGCGCCGCCGGCGCCCGGCGCGCCGCCGATAAAGGCTGAACCGCGCCACAGCGTACCCTGCGCGTCCCCGAGAGTCAAACGCGAACCGGTCCGGCTTTCGACGATGGGGCCGAGCCAGGCCGCGGGCAGGAAGGCAAGCACCGTCAGCGCGACCGCCGCGACGATGACCGCCAACCATACCACGAGGCGTTTCATCGCGCGCCCGCCGTGCCGTTCAGATTCTGGCGCAGCGTCAGGGTGGCATCGACCTGGCCGGCCGCGGCCAGCGCGGTGACGCTGCCTTCTTCGACGGCGACGCGGTTTTCGCGGCGCTGCGCGTCCAGCCAGGCGTACAGGTTGGCGAACGAGACATTCGACACCTGCAGGCGGGCGTTTTCGCCCGACACCGTCAGGCTGCCGGGCACGATCGAACGGCTCGCCAGGCTGGCCAGCACGGCTTCGCGCGTCATCGGCGCCACCTGCGGGGCCGGCTGGCGCGCCAGTTCGGCCGCTTCGGCCGCCAGCGACTGCAGCTGGGCGGCCTGCTGGCGCAGCTGCGGCAGATCCTTCTGCAGCCGGGCGCGGCCGCTCAGGGCCGGGTCGATGAACAGCGCGTACACCAGCGCCAGCACGGCCACGGCGCCGCCCGCGGTCAGGTACTTGCGTTCCTGCTCGGTGCGCGCCAGCCAGTACAGCGCCAGCTGGTCCTTGATGCGTCCGATGGTCTGGCCGATACTCATTGCTTGCCTCCGATGCTGCTCAGTTTCCAGGTGCCGCCGCCGGCATCCTGCAGGTCGATGCGGCGCGCCGACAGGGCCGCCTGCAGCGGCGCCACCATGGCCGGGTCGATGCTGTCGGGCTTGAGCTTGACGGTCAGGGCGCGTTCGCCATAGGTCAGCGATGCGATCGCCGGCGGGCGCGGCAGGCCGCGCGCCGCTTCGCCCAGCGCCGCCGCCAGATAGGTGAATTCGTCCGGATTCATCTGCCCGCGGCTGGCCTTGGCCAGCGCGATGTTTCTCCGCATCTGGGCTTCCGGCTCGAGCACGGTCTCTTTCGGATACGCGGCTTTAAAGGTCTGGATCATGGCCTGGCGGGTCGCGTCGGCTTCGCGCTTGAGGCGCAGCCATTCGACATTCAGGCCGATCAGATTGACCACCACGGCCGCCAGGGCGAGGCGGATCGGCCAGCGCCAGCGCTGCCAGTCGCGCGCCTTGGCGCCGGCCGCTCCCAGGCCCGGCACCAGGTCGAAGCTGGTGCTCTTGGAACCGGCGATCCAGTGCGCCCAGTGTTCTTCTTCAAGCGTGATGGCCGGCCCGGCTTCGGCCACCAGCGCGCGGTATTCGCCGATGGCGGCGGCCGGCACATACAGGGTGAGCGGCACGTCGCCGGCCAGCACGCTGACCGTTTGCAGCGCCGTGGCCGCGTCGCCGGCCAGCGCCAGCCCGAGGCCCTGGGCCACGCCCTGGCGCAGCGTGATGCCGGCGCCGTCGATGGCGGCCGAAGCGCTGCCCGGCTGCAGCGGCAGGCACAGCTGGGCCGGCAGCGCCATCACCTTGCGCGCGCCCTGCGCCAGCAGCGCCTTGACCAGGGTTTCGAGCCAGCCGCGCTGGGCCACCGCCACGGTGCGGCTGCCGTCGGGCGAATCGGCCAGGGCGGCCACCAGCACGCACTCGGCCGGATCGCCCAGCACGTGTTCTTCCACCAGATTGGGCAGCGCCGCTTTCAGGCGCGCGCCCGACAGCGGCGGGATCTTCACGTGCAGCAGCGTGACGTCGGCCGCGGCCAGCAGCAGCACGACCTGGCGGCTGGCGGCGACCAGGTCGCCCAGGCTCTTGAGCGCGCCCTCGCCGCTCTGGCTGATGGCGCCGCCGTCGGCCACCTCGGCGTAGGCGGCCAGGGTGCCCTCGCTGTCGGCGCGGGCGGGAAGCCGGATGTATAAAGTAGTCAAGCCTTCTCGCTTTCGTTATTAGAATTGGCGGACCCAGACGGTGGTGGTCACCGCGCCGGGTCCGGTTTGGCGGTTGACCAGCGCCTGCGCGTCGAGCGCTGCGCGGTCCAGGCGGATGCGGCTATTCACCAGAAAATATTCACTCTTCAACGCGTACAGGTCCGCCTTCGGCATCACCGGCGCATGCACCTGGGCCTCGAACTGGTACGTCTGCTTGAAATCGGCCTGGCCGCGCCGGGTCACCAGCGCGCTCGCTTCCGACAGCGACACGCCCAGCAGCGCGGCCAGCACCTCGGCCGACGCGGTGTTGACGTTGACCGGGGTCTGCTTCGGCAGCACGATGACGAAGTCGCGCAGCTTCTCGATCATCTGCGGCGTGTAGCCGGGGATGGCCAGCA
>CBFGOU010000235.1:0-7116 GCA_965650445.1 uncultured Oxalobacteraceae bacterium
TATCTCTACAAAGTCGCACTGGTGAAAACGAGCGAGGTTGCCGGGAGAGTGGTCAAACATTCCAATTTCGACCATCCAAAAGTCGCCAGACGCCTCGGCCAGCTTAGTGACCCATTTTTTATACGCCTCGACATCGATAACATAGTAGGTCGCGGCTGCAAGTATAACGCTCAGAGTCCCCTTGTGCTCGCCGATGAATTGCACGCCAGGCAATGCTCCAGCCATCAGCATTTCTTCAAGGACGGCAATGATCCGGGTATCGTGATCGTCATCCCATATGACGGCGAAGTCATGCACACGGGGACGGGGCGTCGCCTCCTGGAGCACATTGCGAGAATCGATTGCACGGAAGACGGAGTAGGGGGGGAAGCGCCGAGTGATCGGGTGCTCCTCGTCATACAGACATTGGAATAGCGTGGAATAGGTGGGTGTGACGATAGGCATTGCGGGCTCCAATTTCGTTGGGGAGGTTGTGGATTCCTCCACTGCCCAGTGGCTTTCGGCCATTGAGCGGGTTCAAGTGTAAGCTTAGCAGAAGCTCCGCCCGGACATTTAACGCGATCAGCGGCAAGCATGCGTTGCTAAGGTCCCCCCGAAAATAGTTTTTCGTTGAAGTAATCGCTGAGAAGTTTGAAGACAACAATGATAACGACATTCCTGACCTTATTTACGAGTAGAAATAGGCTGGTCCGAGAACAGGCATCTTCGTGGTAGGTGCCGACGCGGGAGGAATTGGTTTGGTTCCTTCGCGGGAGTATAGGCCCCCGCGTTTCGCGAGGGCGATGGTCTAGCTGGATATTTGGCGGGCGTCGGGCGGGCCGAGGTTTTCCGCCCATCGTCAAGCTGTTTTACCGCTTCACTCGCTCCAGTACATCACCCTTGCACCAACGCGGCATTGCCGGATCGTTGGCCACTTCATAGCCCAAGTTCAGTGTGAACTGGGCCTGTTGCACCATCCCCGACAAATCCCAGTCAGGATCGTACTGATCGCTGACCTGATGATAGTGCTCCTTGAACGCCAACATCTTCGATAGCGACGCCGATTGATCGTGCGAAAACGTAAACGCGCCGTCGCCCGAGAACACGGAAGTCCCGATCCTGAAAGCCGGCACGCCTGCCTTGGCGAAGATGAAGTGGTCGGCGCGGAAGTAGCTGCCGGCCGGGTCTGGCACCGGCGGCGACAGCTGCAATCCCATCCGCTTGGCCACCTTGGCCGAGCTGTCATACAGGCTGCTGCGCTCAGCCCCGGCCACGCCCATGTCGCGCGTCGGGCCGATGAAGTTCATGCTGTCCAGGTTCAGGTCCGCGCTGGTTTTCGCCAGCGGCCATAAGGGCGCGTTCACATAGCCGCTCGCGCCGATCAGGCCTTGCTCTTCGGCGCATGTCCATAAAAAAATCTGCGTGCGCCTGGCGGGCCGCTTAGCGGCCGCCTGGGCCATCGCCAGCAGGCTGGCCGCGCCGGACGCGTTGTCGACCGCGCCGTTCCAGATATGGTCAGGCTTGCCGTTTTCGGTATCGATGCCGAGATGGTCCCAGTGGGCCGAGTAGATCACCGCTTCGCCCTTGAGCTTGGGATCGGTACCCGGTACGATGCCGGCCACATTGAACTCGTCGACCTGGCGGATTGTACTGTCGAGCGTGGCGTGCGCCCTGATGCCGAGATCGACGGCCCTGAACCCGCGCACCTCGGCCTGCGCGCGCAGCGCGTCGAGGTCCTTCCCTGCGGCCCTGAAGAGCGCGCGCGCGGCATCTTCGTGGATCCAGCCTTCCAGCGGGTTGCCCGGGCCGGCCAGATGGAACTTCTCGTGCATCATGCCGTTGGCCGGCACGCTCCACGGATAGGATGCCGATTCGGCAGTGTGAATCAGCAGCACGCCCGCTGCACCCTGACGCACCGCTTCTTCGTACTTGTAGGTCCAGCGGCCGTTGTAGGTCAGCGATTTGCCGCCGAAACGCTGCGGTTCCTCGGCCGTCGGCTTGGGATCGTTGACCATCATGATCAGCAGCTTGCCCTTGACGTCGCTGCCTGCATAGTCATCCCAGTGCTCGTCCGGCGCCTTGATGCCATAGCCGACGAACACGACCGGAGCGTCGAAGCGCACCTTCGGCTCGCTGCCGCCGGTACTCATCACGATCCCGGTGCCGAGAGCGGGAGCGATTGTCTTGCCTCCAATCTCGAAACGTACCGCGCTGCCGGCCAGGGTTTTGGTGCCGATCATCGTCACGGGCTGGCGGTACGAGTTTCCCGCGGCTGGTTGAAGGCCGATCGCCTGGGCCTGCGTCTCCAGATAGCGCACGGTCAGGGCGCCGCCACGCTGTCCGGTGCCGCGGCCTTCCAGCAGGTCGCCGGCCAGGAAGGCCAGATGGGCGCGCAGCGGCCCCTCCGTCACCGGCGGCGCGGTCTGGGCGCTGGCCAATCCGGCGCAGCAGGAGATGGCAAGGGCGAGCGCCGCCGCAGGGGACATGTCGACTCCATCAGAATGGAAGATGAGCTATCTTACACGCAAGTCAATCCAGCCGAGATCCACAAGTTGCTTGGTAAGTTGATCGACGTGAACGGCGGCGTCGGCGGCGTCGCAGTTGGCCGCGTCAGCCAGAATGGCGGCCAGTTCCTCGCGCGAGCGTGGCCGGGCGAGGGCGTCAAGCACGACATACGCAGCCTGATTGACGCGTGCCGCCGTGAGCGTCCGGTCGTCGATGACGAGGGCGCCGCCGTCCGGCTCCGGTTGCAGGTGTAGAGCGCCGATCAGTTGCATGGGGCGCTCGGTGTCGGTGTCATATGCCATCAAGCTGGGCCTCCGTTGACATGAAATCGAAGTGCATGCCGGTCAGGCTATTGCCAATCCCGATGTGAATGCCGGCGGCACCTTCATTAAGTACACAGTTGAGACTCCAGTCCACGCTCTCCGGCGGCAAAATGCCGGTGCCGACCGCAACTTCGGTCACGGCGCGATAGTCCGGGCCGGTCACGGCGGCAAGACCGGCCGCCCATGGGCCAAGGCCATCGACGATGATGTTGTCGCGTATCGTGACGCGCAAGGGGCAGGCCTTGCGCATCTCTGCGGCAATGTCGGTCGCCGTGATGAAGGCCGAGGCCATCTCCGGCTTCAGTTCCCGATGCTTGGCGACGAGCACCGAGTTGACCCGGAATGTTCCCGAAATGACCAACTCGGTGTCGACATTGCCGGACAGATCCGTTGGCGACATCCCCACTTCAAAGTAGTTGCCCATGGCCGTATGTTCATCCGGCAGCATCGCCACGCGGGTACGGCACAGCAGCTCGAGGGACTCCGGAAGACGAATGGTCAATGCCGTGTCCGGCCCCGACATGGTGACCTCTTCCCTGGCGAGCAGGAGCCGGGAGACGACGCGGCGGTTCATCGCCACCGCCCCGGCAACGTCGGCTTGCGCGAACCTTTCGATGGCGTACTTGGCGGTCTCAAGATCGGATGAGAAGGACGCGAGCGGCATCCATAGCACGCTGGTCGTGGCAAATAGATCCCGCAGCGCTTGGCGGGACGGCAGGCGATCCCAGTCCAGGGGGACCGCAAGGACTTTTTGAGGCACATTGCCCCGGTCGGTCAGGAGCGCGTCGAACGTCACCGCATGGACGCCCCGGGTCGCCAGCCAGTCGGCCAGGCGCCGGTCGTCCGTGACGATGGCGGCGTCCTCGACTTCAAACACCGCCCTGAGGTTTTCAGCCAATCGTTCGCGCATCAGCCACCTCGCAGATCGGGTCGGACTTCATCCTGCTGGCGCGGCAGCATGGCATCCATGCAAGGGCAGGACGTGAAGTCGACCTGGCGAACCTTGAGCACCTTCGCGGCCACGCGCTGCAGGCCGCCTCCCATGGCGGCATGATCGCGTGCGGCGCCGTTCGGCAACTGCAGCGTGCGGCCATAGACCGCTCCATCACTCGCAAAACCCTCTGCGATCCATATACGTCTGGACATGAATTGTCTCCCGGTGTCATTCGTCAAGCAGTCAGCCACGTCGCCGGCGCCAACTCGAGGCCGGCGCCGGCGATGAAGCACTAGGGTCTTACCAATCAGGTTCCTGCGTAGATGATCGCCATGATCGGTTTCGGGCTCTGCCCTTCAAGATCGAAGCCGCTGGTGCCGTGATCGTCGTCGAGCGAGCCGAGCATGGTGATCATCGGCGCGTCGAACTCTCCTACCAGCGACGGTGGAAATGGCATTTTCGGTTGTGCCGCAACGTGAGTGTGATTCATCATCGTAAACCTCCAAATGAGTTGGGAAATGTGACCCTTGCCGCCGGGCCACGACTTCACGTTATGGCAACAGTTCTTTTTATCCAAATGTGGTAACGCACTATTACAGCGCTGTTGTCACCGTTACAAAACTTCACAACTTGTTACGGAAGGACCAATCGCTCAACATCTTGAGAAGTCCCGGCCATGCCTGCGCATCGAAAACAATTATGATGAGGGCCACCAGCAGCCCCACGATCCCACCCCACAAGCTCCATGCCGAAATTCGAACAGCGCCGTATCCGCCTCTCACGCATTCTCCAGACCAGTATTGCCGGTATCGGCGGCGCCGCGCTCGCGTTGAGCTGCATGGCGCAGGAGCTGGGTATTCCCCAGGCATCGGATGCCGATCCGCACAGCGCGCAGGCGCGCGCCGCCACCCTGGCCGGTTCGGCCTTCGTCATGGCCAGCTTTGCGGCCGCCTCGGACAACAAGCTGAGTCTGTTCTCGTCCGCCGACGGCGTGCAGTTCACCTCGCTGGCATCCGAAGCCTACGCTCCGGCCGAGCGGCTGCTGCGCGATCCGTCCATCGTCCGCCATACCGACGGTTACTACTACGTCGCCTACACCACCGACAGCGGCGGTGCCGACTTCGGCATCACCCGCTCGAAGGACCTCAAGAACTGGCAGTTCGTGCGCAATGTCCCCGTGACGCTGCCCGGCGTGACGCACGCGAAGGCGCCCGAATGGCTGCGCGACAAAGACGGCACGCTCAAGATCGTGGTGTCGCTGACGGTCGGTGCGGGCCGGGACCCTGCCGCCTACGTCGTCGAACCGAATGCCGATATGACGCAGTGGTCCGCGCCCAAGGCCATGCAGGGCTTGCAGGGCTATCGGGACAGCTTCGTCGTTACAACCGGCACCGGCTACACGGCCTTCGTGCGCAACCAGGGCACCGGCTTTATCGAACTGGCCATGGCCAGGTCGCTGCTGGGTCCCTGGAAGGTCGAGCAGAAGGGTGACTGGGCAGGGTGGGGTGCTCCGCTCGAAGGCCCGTCCGTGGTCAGGCTTCCGGACGGCGGCTCGCGCATCTATTTTGGCGACGACGCCAGCCAGCGCTACTGGTACTCGGACAGCAGCGACGGGTTCAAGACCTGGACCCCGAAGAAGCAGGCCGGCGGCGTATCGAGTCTGATCCGCCAGTCCACCGTGATGATCGACGAGCGCTCGGCGTTTGCCCAGGCAACCCGGCCGAAAGGCCGGTCGAAAACGGTCAGCTGGGACGAGCATTCGATGCTGGTCGATGGCAAGCGCGTGATGCTGTGGTCGGGCGAGATGCATCCGTTCCGCTTGCCCAATCCATCGCTGTGGCGCGATGTGATACAAAAAATGAAGGCGGTTGGCTTCAACGGTATCGCATTCTATTTCGACTGGGGATACCACTCGCCGGCGCCGGGAGTGTACGATTTTTCCAGCGTCCGCAATGTCGAGCGCGCGCTGGAGATCGCCGAGGAAGAGGGCATGTACATCATCGCCCGCACCGGCCCGTACGTGAATGCGGAACTGACCGGCGGCGGTTTTCCGGGCTGGATGTTCCGCAACCGCGCCGAAGCGCGCACCGACGATCCGGTCTATCTGGCCGCTGCCGACGAGTGGATGACGCAGATTAACGCCATCATCGCGCGGCACCAGATCACCACCGGCGGCGGCAATGTGATCGCCTATCAGCTCGAAAACGAGCTGGGCAAGGTAGAGCCGAAGCACCTGCGCCAGATGGAGCACCTGGCCAAAAAGGCCCGGGCCGACGGCATCTCGGTCCCGTTCTTCCATAACGCCGCGGGCCGCCTGCCCGACTGGACGCCGAAGAACTCCACCGCGGCGTGGGCCAATCCGGGACCGACCGACCTGTACGCCTTCGACGGTTATCCGGGCGGCACCTGCAACGTGCATGCCAATCCCGCGGGCCCCAACAAGGCGCCGGACTGGGGCATCTATGGCAAGAACTCGCCCAGGATCGGCGCGCTCTCCTCGCCAGGAACGCCGGGTTTTGCTGCGGAACTGGGCGGCGGCTGGTTCGATTACTGGGGCTCGAACGGCACCTACAACTGCACCGCCGAACGCCAGGGCAAAGGCTATCAGCGCGTCTTCTATGGCACCAACCTGATCAACCGGATCACCATCCACAATATCTACATGACCTTCGGCGGCACCTCGTGGGGCTGGCTCGCCGGTCCCGTCGTGTACACCTCCTACGATTACGGCGCGCCGATTTCGGAAGACCGTGGCCTGCGTCCGAAAGCCTACGCCCTCAAGCAGCAGGGCATGTTCGTGCAGGCTGCCGAACAGGTGCTGGCACAGATGGACAAAGGGCCGGAGATCGCGACCTCGCTGGCCAAGGCGAAGGTGTACCACAACGTCAATCCGGCGCTGGGGACGCACGTGCTGTTCGCCGTTCACAGTCCGTCCGATGTCACCACCGATGACAGCTTCACCTTCGCCTTGACGACGAAGGACGGCAGCTTCCAGGTACCGGTCCGGCTGAACGGCCAGGATGCCAAGATGCTGCTGGCCAGTTACGCCATGGAGCGTCAGCATCTGGTGTATTCGACCTCGGAGCTGCAGACCCATTTCCGCAACGGCGAACGCGATATCGCCCTGTTCCACGGTCGCGACAAGGAGCGGGGCGAAACGCTGCTGCGCTATGCGAGCGAACCGAAGGTCGAGGTCTTGTCGGGCAAGGTCGCGTCACGCTTCGATGCCGCCACCGGCGACCTGAAACTGAGCTACGTGCACGACGGCCTGGCGCGCGTGCGCATCTCGGGCGGTGGCCGCGCACCGCTGCTGCTCTTGCTGGCCGATGAAAAGACCAGCATGCAGTTCTGGAGCCAGAAGACGGCGGCGGGGCA
>CBFGOU010000236.1:0-7055 GCA_965650445.1 uncultured Oxalobacteraceae bacterium
GGCAGAGCGGGATCTGGTTGATGATGGCCGAGCCGTCCACCAGCCAGCCGATGGCGCCCATGTCGGCCCAGGACAGGGTCGGGTAATTGAAGATGCTCGAGTATTTGGCCTTGCCGGCGTGCAGTGCGGCCAGCAGTTCGTCGCGCGACACGCCCAGGGTTTCGGCGGCGCTGTAGAGGTACAGGCCATGCCCGGCTTCATCCTGGATCTTGGCCAGCAAAATGGCCTTGCGCTCGAGCGTGGGCGCGCGCGTGACCCAGTTGCCCTCGGGGAGCTGGCCGACGATTTCGGAGTGGGCGTGCTGCGAGATCTGCCGGATCAGGGTTTTGCGGTAGGCCTCGGGCATCCAGTCCTTGGGCTCGATCTTGATGCCGGCGTCGATGCGCGCCTGGAACTGGCGCTCCTGCCCGCTCATTTCCTCGCTGCCCTGCAGCTTGTTCAAGCCTGTTTCCACCAGCTGAGCATACATCGCGGCCTCCCTTTTGGAGCATAATACGATACACAATTTGGAAAGTATATCGAAATTATGTATCGAATCGCTGAGCGACAAAAGACGTGCTCGTGCGCACTTGTCAAAGTACACTCACGCTTCGCTCAAGGAATTGCCCGTATGAACGCTCTTAGCCCTGCCGATTGGATCAACCAGTTTCTGCGCCTGGACCCGCCGCGCTCGAAATCGCTGGTGATGACGATTTTTGGCGACGCCGTTGCGCCGCACGGCGGCAGTGCCTGGCTGGGCAGCCTGATCGATCTGCTGGCGCCGTTCGGGGTCAATGACCGCTTGCTGCGCACCAGCGCATTCCGGCTGGTGCAGGAAGGCTGGCTGGTGGCCAGCCGCGACGGGCGACGCAGTTCCTATGCCATTGTGGCGGCGGCGCGCGGCCGTTTCGAGCGCGCCAACCGGCGCATCTATGCCCCCCTCGATCGCGGCTGGGACGGCGGCTGGACCATGCTGCTCAGCGGCGCCGGGACTCTCGACGCGCCCGCGCGCAACGCCCTGCGCAAGGAACTGCTGTGGGCAGGCTTCGCCCAGGTGGCCCCTGGCCTGTTTGCCTACCCGGGCGCGCCTGTGGATCTGCTAAACGATATCCTCACGCGCCTGCAGGCGCGCGCGCAGACGATCGTATGGCGCGCCGCCGAATTGCCGGGGGTGGCGGCGCGGCCGCCGGGCGAGCTGGCCGGCCACGCCTGGGATCTGAGCGAAGTGACGACGCGCTACAGCCAGTTCCTCACCCAGTTTGCGCCCCTGGCGGCACTGCTGGAGAACGCCCCGGCCATGAGTGCACGGGAAGCGTTCGCCGTGCGCACGCTGCTCATTCATGCCTACCGGCGGGTACAGCTGCACGATCCGATGCTGCCGGTGCTGCTGCTGCCCTCACCCTGGCCGGGCTCGCAGGCGTATGCGCTGGCGCGCGCCATTTACCGCCACACGCAGGCGGCGGCCGAACAATTCATCATGGAGGTGCTGCGGCGCGAAGAGGCGGACGCGCCGCCGGCGGAGGCCAGCTTCTACGAGCGCTTCGGTGGACTACACTAAGAGACTGCCTGGAGACTGCCTGATGACTGCCTGGGAAACGACAGAAAAGGAGGGCGGCGCACTGCGCGCCCGGGACACTGCCGAGCTAAGCGCTCAGCAATCGTAGCTCAGGCCGTTGTGCGAGAACGCCATCGGGAAACGGATGGCATCGAGCGGCAGGTCAAGGTCGAGGGCGGGCCAGTACAGCCGGCTCGATGTGGCGCACTGGACATGGCAGATCTGCGCCACGGTGGCGTGTTCGAACCAGGGAAATTCGACGAAGGACAAATACAACTCCTCTTCGCCGCATTGAACCCAAAATCCGTTGCGGTTGATACTTGTTACTTCGGCGAACGAAAAACTGATGCCTGTCATGTGGCCCTCTCCTTCTTATTACCTGCGTCGCGTCTTGCGGCGGATACTACAAGATAGCAAAAACATCGTACCGTAGTTTGATCTTGCGCAAGACGACCCTGCTTGTTATTTCTTGTTTACGTTAATCAGGTAAGTCTGCATGGTCGATTCGGCCACCGACGCCCACATGTTCTGGTCGTTCCTAAAGCGTTTCCACGGCTGGTAAATCTTGTTGAACCGCGGGTTGCTGGCCGCTTCCTCTTCCATGACCCTGGTCGAGATGCGGAATGCTTCGTCGAGGATCTGCCTGGAAAAATAGTGCAGTTTGGCACCGTTCTTGAGCAGCCGGGCCAGTGCCGCCGGATTCTTGGCGTCGTAATCGGCCTGCATGCTCACGTGGCACTCGTAGCTGGCCGCTTCGATCGCCGCCTGGTATTGCTTGGGCAGCTTGTCCCATTCCTTCTGATTCACATAAAAGGACAGCTGCGGCCCGACTTCCCACCAGCCGGGCGCGTAATAATGCGGCGCGACCCGCACAAAGCCGAGCTTTTCGTCGTCGTAGGGACCGACCCACTCGGCCGCGTCGATCGTGCCTTTTTCGAGCGCGGCGTAGACATCGGAACCGGGAATCTGCTGGGGCACAGCGCCCATGCGTTCCATGACCCGGCCGGCGAAACCGGCGATGCGGATCTTCAGGCCCTTGACGTCGGCCAGGGTTTTGATTTCCTTGCGGTACCAGCCACCCATCTGGGTGCCGGTGTTACCACCGAGGAAATTGACGATGCCGTAGCTGCGGTAGAACTCACGCAGCAATGCGCGCCCGCCGCCCTGGTCGACCCAGGCGGTCTGCTGGCGCGAAGTCAGGCCGAACGGCACGGCGCAGTCGAAGGCAAAGGTGGAATCCTTGCCGAAATAATAATACGGTGCCGTATGGCCCATCTCGACCGTGCTGGCCTGCACCGCGTCCAGCACCTGCAGGCCGGGCACGATCTCGCCGCCGGCAAACTGGCGGATGACGAATTTGCCGCTGGTAAGCTGCGCCACCCGTTTGGTGAACGCCTCGGCCGAGCCGAAGATGGTGTCCAGCGATTTGGGGAAGCTCGACGCCATGCGCCAATGGACGGCCGGCAGCGCCTCCGCCAGCGCGGGGCTGGCGATGGCGCCGGCGCCCGCGCCCAGGGCGGTCTTGGTCAGGAACGAACGGCGCTGCATGCGGTCTCCAAAAGGGTGCCGCGCGCCGGCGTAGGCAGGGCGCGCGGCGCGGGTCTGTTCAAATACTGATTGTAGCGCGTTGTACGGACATTGGCTGTTCCGTTTCGTTTGCAAAAATGCATTTACGGTATCATTGCGCCCTCCCCATCCACCCTCGAGGACACACAATGTCTATCAAAATCAGCTGCCAGTTCGACGCTGGCGCGATCGAGCTTGTCAGCGCCACCAGCGCCGGCGCCATCGACCTGAACATCCGCAAAGACTCGGCCGCCAACATCACCCAGTGGTTCTATTTCCGCCTGCAGGGCGGGCACGGGCAAGCCTGCCGCATGCGCCTGCTGAACGCGGGCCAGAGCGCCTATCCGGATGGCTGGGTGGATTACCAGGCCATGGCAAGCTACGACCGGGTGACGTGGTTCCGCGTGCCGACCAGCTATGACGGCCAGGTCATGACGATTTCCCACACGCCGGAGATGGACAGCGTGTATTACGCCTATTTCGAGCCCTATTCCTGGGAACGCCACCTGGAACTGCTCGACCGCGCCCAGCTGTCGGAGCATGTGCGCATGCTCGATCTGGGCAGCACGCTCGACGGGCGCGATCTGAATGCGCTGGTGATCGGCGATCCCGGCGCGGCGAAAAAAGTGTGGGTGATCGCGCGCCAGCATCCGGGCGAGACGATGGCCGAGTGGTTCGTCGAGGGCATGCTCGATGCGCTGCTCGATCCGGCCGACCCGTTCGGGCGCCAGCTGCTCAAGCAAGCGGTGCTGTATGTGGTGCCGAACATGAATCCGGACGGTTCGGTGCGCGGCAACCTGCGCACCAATGCCGCCGGCGCCAACCTGAACCGGGAATGGCAGAGCCCGACCATGGAGCGCAGTCCCGAGGTGTTCGTGGTCAAGCGCAAGATGCAGGAAACCGGCTGCGACCTGTTCCTCGACGTGCATGGCGACGAAGGCTTGCCTTACGTGTTCGCGGCGGGCAGCGCCGCCCTGCCGGCCTTTACCGCGGCCCAGCGCGCCCAGGAACAGGCGTTTGCCGATGCCTTCAAGATCGCCAGCCCGGATTTCCAGGATGTGCACGGTTACGGCGACGCGCCCTATACCGACGAAACCCTGACCATGGCCTCGCCGCATATCACCCATCTGTTCGGCTGCCTGTCGCTGACCCTGGAATTGCCGTTCAAGGACAATGCCAACGATCCGGATCCGGTCAGCGGCTGGGACGGCGCACGCAGCGCCCGCCTTGGCGCCGCGGTGCTGCAGCCGATGCTGCAGGCGCTGCGCGCCGCGCTCTGAAAGACTGCGGAACCTTCCCGATAAACCCGCATCAAAACCCCTAAGAAATCTTCACTTCCTGGGGGTCTTATGCGCGGTATGTTCAAGCCGAACCCGGCCATTGTTGCCATCTCAGCGGCGCTGCTGCAGCCGGCGGCCGCCGGCGCGCAGGAAGCAGCGCAGGGAGCAGCGCAGGAAACAGTCGCAGCGCCCGCGCGGCCCGACCCTGGCGCCGCGCCCATCGAAACCGTCATCGTCACCGGCACCGCGATCCGGCGGCGCACCTTCGACGCGGCCTATGCGAATTCCACCATTTCCGAGCAGCAGATCGAACGCTTCGCGCCGCTCAATGCCGCCGAGCTGCTGGGCAAACTGGTGGGCTTCGGCAGCGAACCGTCCGGCGGCGAAAGCGGCAACAACATCAATGTGCGCGGCTTACCAGTCAGCAATTTCCTGTTTATTCCGCTCTTGCAGGATGGCCTGCCGATTTTCCAGGAATCGCAGGAAGCGTTCCTGAACGCCGACGAGCTGCACCGGGTCGACCTGATGACCGACCACGTGGAAGCGGTGCGCGGCGGCACCTCGCCCATCTACACCTCCAACGCACCGGGGGCGACCGTCAATTTCATCACCAAAAAGGGCACGGCGACGCCGCAGGGGACGGTGCGCGCCACCGTGGGCGACTACGGGCTGGCGCGCTTCGACGGTCAATGGTCCGGACCGCTCAACAAGGACTGGCTGCTCAGCATGGGGGGCTTTTACCGCACCGACAATGGCCTGCGGCGGCCCGGCTTCACGGCCGACAAGGGCGGCCAGCTCCGCATCAACCTGACGCGCCGCCTGCGCGACGGCGAACTGACCGTGTACGCCGACCGCCTCGACGACCGCGCCATCTTTTACCTGCCGATTCCCCTGGCCGATCCGCGCAATCCGGCGCGCTCGCTGTCGCACCTGCTCGACCCGCACGACGGCACCCTGACCTCCAGCGATTTCCGGCATGTGCAGCTGCGCACCCTCAACGGCACGCCGGGCGGCGCCACGGTCAATGAAGACCTGGCCGACGGCGTCCATTCCAAGGTCAGCGTGATCGGCGCCAGTATCGAACAACGCTTCGGCGAAGGCTGGACGCTCGAAGACAAGGTGCGCTACACCGATGGCAGTATCAAGTTCAACGCGCTGTTTTCGCTGACCCCGCCGCAAGACGCGGCCACGTTCCAGGCCGACCAGTTAAGCCGGGCGCAGGCCGGCTTCGGCCCCGGCGTCAACCGCCTGGCGTATGTGCTGGCCAATTCGCGCGGGCCGGGCGGCGCGCGCGTCCCGTTCGACCCGGCCAGCACCGATGGGCTGGTAGTGCAGGGCGGCTGGTGGAGCGTGAACACCGGGTTCACCAATTTCATGAACGATTTCCGGCTCACCAAGGCGTTTTCCGGCATCGGGCCGGGCAAGCATCAGGTGACCGGCGGCCTGTACTTCAGCGATTACAACTTCAGGCAGTCACGCCTGTTCAACACCATGCTGCTGGAAATGCGCAACCGGCCCCGTGCACTCGATCTGATCGCGCTCGACAATGCCGGCAATACCCTGGGGTCGGTGACGGAAAACGGCTTTCTCGACTATGTCGGCAATACCGACCTGGGCGGCAAGGTGGGCGGGCGCCTGTGGGCCCTGTATGCCGCCGACGAATGGAAGCTGTCGGAGCGCTTGCGGCTCGACGCCGGCATCCGCCACCAGGATACGCGCCAAAGCGGCTACGCCGTGCAGCGTACCACGCAGAACCTGGGCAACCCGCTGACCCTGGCCGACGACGCCGTGGGCGGGCCATCCGGCAGCGTCGACAACCGCCGCGAACATTTCAAGGGGACGGCCTGGACGCTGGGCGCCAACTATGATTTTTCACCCCGGTTCGGCACCTTCGCGCGCTATACCTCGTCGTTCCGCACGCCGGCGCTGGCCGATATCTATTTGGGCGCAAGCCAGGCGCCGGCCATCAATTCACGCGTCAAGGAAGTCGAACTCGGCACCAAACACCGCTTCCAGGGCGGCACCGCCTATGCCACGGCGTTCTGGAACCGCTTCGATCCATTCCAGGATGCGGCCCTGACGGCGCAGGCGAACGGTGAGGTGGTGTCGACGCGCTTCATCAGCACGACCCAGAACTACGGCGTCGAACTCGAAGGCACCTGGCGCCCCATCTCCAAGCTTGAACTGGCAGGCACCCTGACGCTGCAAAATCCGCGCTACAAGAACATCGGCGTCCTGACCACCGGCCAGATGATTCCCGGCGTGGAAGGCAATCAGATCCGGCGCTTTCCCAAAGTGCTGGCCAGCTTCACCCCGACCTTCGACGTCAACGCGTTCGGGCGCCAGGCCAAGGCTTACGCGACCGTTTCCTATCAAGGGAAGAAATTCGTGGACAGCAACAATACAACCCGCCTGCCGGCCTATACGACGCTGGACGCCGGTGTCATCGTCGACCTGGACACGCACCTGCGCCTGCAACTGATGGGCTCGAACCTGACCAACAAGATCGGGCTTACCGAAGGCAATCCGCGCACCGATCCGCTGGTCGGCCAGGGCACCAGCAACGCCATCTATGCGCGGCCGATATTCGGCCGCACCTTCAGAATGAGCTTAAGCTATAGTTGGTGAGCGGAAAGATCAACACCATGATGCTGTCTACTGCGATCCGGCGGCGC
>CBFGOU010000237.1:0-7051 GCA_965650445.1 uncultured Oxalobacteraceae bacterium
GCACGTCGGCCACCATCGAGGCGATCCAGCGCATATTGAAATCCTTGCCGCGCGGCCCGGTGGAACCGGCCAGCAATTCGTCGACGTAGCGCTTCACCGGCGCGTGCCAGTGCCGCGCATTCGACATATTGATGGCAAATTCCCGGGTGGTGGCCGGGATCGTCATGTTGCGCTGCGTGAGTACCCACGAACCCATTTCGCGGTCCAGGGTGAAGCAGTTGACGCCATTGCCGGTGGTGAGCACCAGCATGGTTTGCGGGCCGTACACGGCGTAGCCGGCCGCCACCTGCATCGAGCCCGCCTGCATGAAATCGGCCTCGGTCGGCGTGCCCATGCCTTCGGGCGCCTTGAGCACGGAGAAGATCGTGCCGATCGACACGTTCACGTCGATGTTCGACGAACCGTCCAGCGGATCGAACAGCAGCATGTATTCGCCCTTGGGGTAGCGGTTCGGGATCGGGTGGATCGATTCCATCTCTTCCGACGCCATGGCCGCCAGATGGCCGCCCCACTCGTTGGCTTCCAGCAGGATCTCGTTGGAGATCACGTCCAGCTTTTTCTGCACCTCGCCCTGGATGTTTTCCGTGTCGGCGCTGCCCAGGATATCGCCCAGGGCGCCCTTGCCGACCGAGTGGCTGATGGTCTTGCAGGCGCGCGCGACCACTTCGATCAGCAGACGCAGTTCGGCGGGGATGGAATTATGCAGTCGCTGTTCTTCGACCAGATATTGGGTGAGGCTGACGCGTTTCATTTACTTCCTTATATGAAGTCGTCCTCGCGTGCGAGGGCCTGCCCTCGCGAATGCGGGGGACGACGGTTAGGCTAATGCTTTGCTGATGACTTCGCGCACGTCGTTCGACAATTTGCCGACGTTGGCCACTTTCTGGAGCGCGTCTTTCATGTGCACCTGCAAGGCCGGCGCGTAACGGCGCCAGCGGTCCATCGAGCGCGCCAGGCGTGCCGCCACTTGCGGATTGAGCTTGTCGAGCGCGATGGCCTGCTCGGCCCAGAACGCATAGCCGCTGCCATCGGTGGCATGAAATTGCGAGGGATTGGCGTTGCAGAAACTGAAGATCAGGCTGCGCGCGCGGTTCGGATTCCTGATGTTGAAGGCCGGATGCGCCATCAGCGCGCGCACGCTGTCCACGCTGGCGGCCGGGCTGGAGGCCTGCATCGCGAACCATTTGTCGATCACCAGCGCTTCGTGCTCGAAGTCCTTGTAAAAGCGCTCCAGCGCCGCGTCCACGCTGTCGGCGCCCGCATGAATCAGCGCCACCAGGGCCGAGGAGCGGTCGGTCATGTTGTCGGCCTGGTCGTACTGGCGCTGCGCCAGCGCGAGCGCGTCGGCATCGGGGGCGGAGCACAGATAGGCCAGCGCCAGGTTCTTGAGGCCACGCTTGCCGGCCGAGCTGGCATCCGGGCTGTACGGGCCGGGCGTCTGGTTGGCCTCGTACTGCGCCATCAGCTCGGCACGCAGACGCTCGCCGATGCTGCGCCGTACGAACTGGCGCGCCAGGTGGATCGCCTGCGGATTGACCACGTCCATCTGCTCGGCCATCATGGTTTCAGACGGCAGCAGCAAGGCTTGCTCGCGGAAGGCCGCATCGAGCGTGTCGTCGGTCAGCACGCGGCGCATGGCGTCGATGAAGGTGGCATCGAGTTCCAGCGGACTGCCGTGCGCCACCGCCCCGGTCAGCTTGAGCAGGCGTTCCATGGCCAGGCGCTGGCCGGCTTCCCAGCGGTTGACCGGGTCGCTGTCGTGATTGAACAGGTGCAGCAGTTGCTCGTCGGTATAGGGGTATTCGAGGATCACGGGCGCGGAAAAATCGCGCAGCAGCGAGGGCGTCGGCTCTTCGCCGACACCGGTGAAGCGGAAACTCTGCCAGCTTTCAGTCAATTCCAGCACTGCCGTGTTGCCGCGCTCCTGCCCGTCCAGCGTCAACGGCAGATCGCGCCCGTCCGCACCCAGCAGGCCCACCGCCACCGGGATATGGAAGGGCAGCTTGCCGCTCTGGCCGGGCGTGGCCGGACAGCTTTGCAGCAGGGTGATGTCATAGGTCTGCGCCACGGCGTCGTAGCTGGCCTCGGCCTTGACGACCGGGGTGCCGGCCTGGCTGTACCAGCGCTCGAACTGGGCCAGGTCGCGCCCGTTCGCGTCCGCCATGGCGCGGCGGAAATCGTCGCACTCGACCGCCTGCCCGTCATGCCGTTCGAAGTACAGGTCCATGCCCTTGCGAAAGCCTGCGCGGCCCAGCAGGGTCTGAACCATGCGCACCACTTCCGCGCCCTTTTCGTAGATCGTGACGGTGTAGAAGTTGTTGATTTCAACGAAGGAGTCAGGCCGCACCGCGTGCGCCATCGGTCCGGCGTCTTCGGGGAACTGGGCCTGGCGCAAGGTGCGCACCTGGTCGATGCGGGTCACGGCGCGGCCGCTGTCGGTGCCGATCATGTCGGCCGAGAATTCCTGGTCGCGGAACACCGTCAAGCCTTCCTTCAGCGACAACTGGAACCAGTCGCGGCAGGTGACCCGGTTACCGGTCCAGTTGTGGAAGTACTCGTGGCCGACCACCGCCTCGATGCCGGCGAAATCGACATCGGTGGCCACGCGCGGATTGGCCAGCACATACTTGGTGTTGAAAATGTTCAGGCCCTTGTTTTCCATCGCGCCCATGTTGAAGTCGCTCACGGCGACGATCATGAAGCGGTCCAGGTCCAGTTCCAGGCCGAAGCGTTCCTCGTCCCAGCGGATGCTGTTCTTGAGCGACTGCATGGCGTAATCGGTCTTGTCGAGATTGCCCTCCTCCACCCACACCTGCAGCAGGGCGTCGCGGCCATCCTTCAGGCGGAAGGTCTCTTCCTGGCACACCAGGCGGGCGGCGACCAGCGCGAACAGGTAGGACGGCTTCTTGAACGGATCTTCCCACTTGGCGTAGTGGCGGCCGTCACCCAGCTCGCCTTCTTCGATCAGGTTACCGTTCGACAGCAGCACCGGATAGCGCGCCTTGTCGGCGCGCAGCATGACGGTGTAGCGCGCCATCACATCGGGCCGGTCCGGGAAAAAGGTGATGTTGCGGAAGCCCTCGGCTTCGCACTGGGTGAAGAAATTGCCGTTGGAGACATACAGGCCGCTCAAACTGGTGTTCCTGACCGGCGCGCACAAGGTTTCGATTTCCAGCGTGACCTCGTCCGGCGCGTCCCGGATGGTCAACAGGTTGCCCGACAGGTCGTAATCGCGGGCGCGCAAGACGCTGCCGTTCATGCGCAGCGCCACCAGTTCGATGTTTTCGCCGTACAGCTCGATCTGGCGCTGGGCGCTGTCGGGATTGCGCCGCATGACCAGGCGGTTGGCGACGATGGTGCGGTCCGGGTCGAGGTCGAAGCCCAGCTCGACGGTGTCAACCAGGTAGCTCGGTGGCGTGTAGTCTTTCCGGTAAATGGTCTGAGCGGTGTCTGTGCGCATGAGTGGTCCGAAAATGGGCGGGAATCAGGCTTCTATTTTACCAACTGCCCCCGCACCACGCCGCGCCCATGATTGTATTGACGAACATGTATCGCTATGTTCCTGCGGTAACAGTCTGTAATATATGTTCAAAATTGAACATGCCGGCATAAGTTTACAGTCGGTGAGATCCCGTTTCTACTCAGGAGATAGCAATGAAACGCCTTTTGTTAGCCGCTGGTGCAGCCGTGACGCTGCTGCTGGGCGGCTGCGCGACCACGATCCGCAGCGATGTGACGACCTTCCATCAGTGGCCGGCCGACCTGGCCGAAAAATCCTATGTCTTCGAGGCGCCGCCGGCGCAGGACGATACCCTGGAATTGCGCAGCTACCAGAACCTGGTGCGCGGCGAGCTGGCCAAGCTGGGTTTCCGCGATGCCGGACCGAGCGAGAAGCCGGCCCTGAAAGTGACGATGAGTTTCACCACCACCGACGTGCCGCTGCGCTTGCTCGTGCCGAGCTATATGAGCCCGTTTGCCATGAGTCCGCGCTACACCCTGATGTCGCCGTACGCTTACTACCGTCCTTACTGGCGTGCGCGCCGTTACTGGGCCGGCAGTTTCTACAGCCCCTTCTACGACCCGTTCTGGGATGACGTGCCGGCCTATCGGGAAGTCATCCGCCATGTCTACAAGCGCGAAGTGCGCGTGGCGATCAAATCGGCTGCCGACGGCAAGCCACTGTTCGACGTGACCGTGCACAACGACAGCGCCATACGCTCCACCCCGGAGCTGATGCCGGCGCTGGTGCAAAGTGCCTTCCAGGGC
Organism: uncultured Oxalobacteraceae bacterium; assembly: GCA_965650445.1. Taxonomy (GTDB): domain Bacteria; phylum Pseudomonadota; class Gammaproteobacteria; order Burkholderiales; family Burkholderiaceae_D; genus Telluria_A. The sequence goes on from CBFGOU010000237.1 coordinate 4,267, forward strand.
TTTCCGGGCGTGAGCGGCGTGGCGCGCCGGGTCGAACTCAAGCGCGAAGGCTGAGCCCGCCATCCGGCCTGCTCACGGCAGGATCACCGTCGACCCGGTGGTCTTGCGCGCTTCCAGATCGCGGTGCGCCTGGGCGATATCGGCCAGCTGGTAACGCTGGTTGACCGCGATCTTGACCTTCCCGCTTTCCACCATCGCAAACAGATCGGCCGCCATGGCCAGCAGGTTCTCGCGCGTGTCCGCATAGCTTTGCAGGGTCGGCCGGGTGATGAACAGCGAGCCGCGGCTGGCCAGTTCGCCCAGCGCCAGCGGCGGCACCGGACCGGACGCGTTGCCGAAACTGACCATCAGGCCGCGCGGACGCAGGCAGTCGAGCGAGCCGGTAAACGTATCCTTGCCAACCGAGTCGAACACCGCCGACACTTTCTTGCCGCCGGTGATCTCGGCCACCCGCTCGACGAAATTCTCGGTGTTGTAGTTGATCACGTGCGCGCAGCCTTGCGCGCGCGCCAGCGCCGCCTTCTCTTCCGAGCCGGCCGTGCCGATCATGTTCACCCCGATCGCCCGCGCCCACTGCGCCGCAATCTGGCCCACGCCGCCGGCGGCGGCATGGAACAGGATGGTGTCGCCGGCCTTGAGCTTGCCGCAGCCATTGAACAGGTATTGCACCGTCAAGCCCTGCAGCATCATGGCCGCGCCGGTGTCGAATGGAACTGCGTCCGGCAACTTGACCAGGATGGCCGCCGGCATATTGCGCAGCTCGGCATAGGCGCCGTTGGGGCGCGCCGCGTACGCCACCCGGTCGCCCACGGCCACCGCGCTCACGCCCTCCCCGACCGCTTCCACCACGCCGGCGCCTTCCATGCCCAGGCCGGCGGGCAGCGGCTGCGGATACAGCCCGGTACGGAAATACACGTCGATGAAATTGAGGCCGATGGCATGGTTGCGTACGGTCACCTCGCCCGCACCGGGCGGGCCGACTTCCACATCGACATACTGCATCACTTCCGGGCCGCCGGTGCGGTCCATGCGGATTGCTTTAACCATGCCGTTCTCCAGTTTAGCCGGCGCGCGCCTGCAGCTGGGCCAGCACCAGGTGCGCGCTCGACAGATTGGTGGCGCATGCCACGTTGTGGACGTCGCAGGCACGCACCAGGGCATTGATGTCCGGTTCGTGCGGCTGCGGCGTCATGGGGTCACGCAGGAAAATCACCGCGTCGATGCGGCCATCGACCAGCTCCGAGCCGATCTGCAGGTCGCCGCCGAATGGACCGGACTGCTTGCGCTCGACTTCCAGGCCCAGCTCGTTGGCCAGGCGTCCGCCGGTGGTGCCGGTGGCAACCAGCACACAGCCGCGCAGGAAATCCTGATATTCCGCCGCCAGGGTAATCATGTCGTCTTTTTTCTTGTCGTGCGCGATCAGCGCGATGCGCGTCCTGGTCTGTTGCGTCATATCCTTGGCTTTCATTATTTATTTGCGCGGTTATTTTTTCGTCGACAGCACATAGATCCCCGCGATCACCAGCACCATCCCCGCCAATTGTACGACGGTGACCGGTTCGCTCAAAATCAAGGCGCCCAGGAGCAGGGTCGAGACCGGGCCGATCATGCCGGCCTGCGAGACGGCCGGCGCGCCGATGCGCTGCACCGCCGCCATGGTCATGTAGACCGGCAGGATGGTGCAGAAGACCCCGTTGGCAAGCGAGAGCCAGTAGACCGGCGCCGGCTGGATCAGCAGCGCGGCCGGGCGCAGCGCGAAGAACTGCGCGATGCAGGCCGCGCTCGAGACGCACATGGCGTAGGCCACCAGGCGCAGCGACCCGAGCCGCTTGACCATTTCGCCCGAGCCCAGCAGGTAGAGCGCGTACGACAGGGCCGAGCCCAGCACCAGCACCGCCCCGATGGCCACACTGCTGCCGTTGCCGCGCAGGTCGTGCGCGAACACCAGCACGATGCCGCAGTAGGACGTGACCATGGCCAGCCACTCGGTCTTGCTGATATGGCGCTTGAACACCACCGAGGTGATCAGCAGCACGAAAGTTGGCGTCAGGAATAGAATCAGCCGCTCCAGCCCCACCGTAATAAACTGCAGGCCGAGAAAATCCAGAAAGCTCGACAGGTAATAGCCGACCAGGCCCAGGCCGAGCAGACGCCAGCGGTCGCGCGGCGACAGCGGCGCCTCGGTGCGCATTTTCCACACGGCTACGGCGGCAAACACCGGCAGCGAAAACAGCATGCGGAAGGCCAGCACGGTGACCGCGTCGAGCTGATAGCGGTACAGCAGCTTGGCCACGATGGCCTTGGTCGAGAACAGGATGGCGCCGGCGCCGGCGATCGCCAGCCCGGTCACCAGGGCCGGGCGCGGGATGGCCAGCGCAGCGGCGGACGTTGTGTTTTTTGTCATACCCGGATTGTAAAGCGAATCGGCCGGGCTGGCTGGCGGAGGCGGTTTTCGGTATGGACGCTATGCTAAAATGTCGGCCTCTCTTGAACACCGCAACACCCCGTCTAAGGAAGATTCGACATGGCTGGACACAGCAAATGGGCCAACATCAAGCACAAGAAGGCAGCCACCGACGCCAAGCGCGGCAAGATCTGGACGCGCCTGATCAAGGAGATCACGGTCGCCGCGCGCATGGGAGGTGCTGACGCCGGCACCAATCCGCGCCTGCGTCTGGCGGTCGACAAGGCGGCCGATGCCAACATGCCGAAGGAAAACGTCACGCGCGCCATCCAGCGCGGCTCGGGCGGCCTGGAAGGGGTCAACTACGAAGAAGTGCGCTAC